>JANMHY010000322.1:0-3049 GCA_031375525.1 Burkholderiales bacterium | reverse complement strand
GTGCGCTCCTTGTCGAGCTTGCGTTGATAGCCGAGCACGAGTCCGTCGGCAAACGAATGTTCGAAGCTGCCGCGTGCGATCGATGGCCGCGTGTTGCGCAGCGCGATCATCTGTTTGTAGAAGGCGAGGATCGAGTTCGGGTCGGCGGATTGCGCTTCGACGTTGTTCAGAGCGGCATTCGGTGAGATGGGGCGGAACGGCGTGGCGCTGCTCGTGAAGCCGCCGTTCGCGGTCCAGCTCATCGGCGCGCGCAGCGGCATGTCGCCCGTGATGCCCGGCGCGACGACGCTGCTTTGCCCGATCTCTTCGCCGTAGTAGATGAAAGGCGTGCCCGGTTGCAGCAGGTAGCTTGCCGCGGCGAGCTTGTAGGCGATGGGGTCGCCTTCCACCTGGTCCCACAGGCGGTCGCCGGCAAAGCGGTCGTGGTTGGAGACGAAGGTGGCCATCGCCGGTGACGACGTCCTGTAGTACGCGGCGAGTTGCTTCACCGACGCGGCGTTGCCTTCCGCTGCCTTGACGAAGTGGTGCACATAGCCGAAGGCGAACGCGCCGCCGCACAGCTTGACATCGCCGTAGTCGAGCGGTTTGGCGGTGGCTTCGCAGACGACGTAGCGGTTCGGGTACGAGCGGATCATGTCGGCGATGCGCTTGGTCAGCGCGCGGCTCTCGGGCTGGTCGTTCCATTGCTTGCCGCTGTTCTCGAACAGGTGCGGCACGGCGTCGAGCCGGTAGCCGGCCAGACCGCGGTTCAACCAGAAGCGCAGGCTCGACAGGTGGTACTCGACGACGGCCGGGTTGCGCATGTTGAAGTCGGGCATGTGCGGGCCGAAGGTGCCGAAGTACAGGTCCTTCGCGTCGGCCGGTGGGCGTGCCATCTTCTTGATGTCGCCCTGGAAATTCCACGGCTCGGTGGCCGTCATGTACCAGGGGAAGGCGCCCCAGATGTTCCAGTCGGCCGCGTCGGCGGGCAGCGTGTCGCGGAAGACGAACCAGTCGCGCCACGGGCTTTGTTTGTTGGCGCGGGCATCGACGAACAGCGGATGCCCGGCTGCGCTGTGGTTGACCACGTAGTCGATGATGACGCCGATGCCGCGCCGGCCCGCTTCACGCAACAGCGTGTCGAAGTCCTCCAGCGCGCCGTACTCTTTTGCGACCGCGCGGTGGTCGGTGGTTGCATAGCCGTGGTCGCCATCGGCGTTGGCCTGGATCGGCATCAGCCACAGGCCCTTGATGCCGAGGTCCTGCAGGTGGTCCAGGCGCGAGATCAGGCCCTTCAGGTCACCGATGCCGTCGCCGTCGCTGTCCTGGTAGCCGCGTACGAAAACTTCCATGAAGACGCCGTGGTGCCAGTGCGGCGGCAGGTTGACCGGTGACGCCGTGGCAGGCACGGGCGAGAGATCGATCGGCGGCGCTGCGTTCGCCGTGAGGGGGGTGAGCAGCAGTGCAGCGACGAGCGCGTTGAGTTTCATGCGCCGAGATTGTCCATGCCGTTATCCTGCGGCGCCGTGAAGTCACTGACCGCTTTTGTCCTCGCAGCCGCGCTGTTGTCGGCGCCTGCTGCTGCATCCACAGCGGCTTGCAACGCCGGCCACGAGACGCTGCTCGCCGGCTCGCCGACCGGTTTGGGCGAAGCGCGTGCCGCCTGGCTCGACGCGCATCACCTGCGGTGGGCCGGTGTCAGCGCGGGCGACGGTCCGATCCGCCTGCTGCATTCGAAGCGCGGCCAGCTCACGCTGTTCGCCGGCGAGCCGGTGCGCGGCGCCGATGCCGCGCTCGTGCTCGACGCAGTGGACGCCTTGCCGCCGTCGCCTGCGACGCAGCGCTTCTCGCACATCGGCCCCGGCGTCACGCTGGCGGTGCGGGCTGCCGACCGCGAGCGTTTGCGCGAACTGCACCGTGGCCAATTGCTGCTCGTGCAGCAGGACGAGCAGGGCCGCGTGCTGCGGGCGTCGTCCGTGCAGGCGGCCGGCGCGCTCGACGACTTGTACGCGGCGGCCGAGTCGGTGAGCGATCTCGGCGCGACGCCAAGCGTGAAACACACCGCCTTCAAGCTCTGGGCGCCGACGGCGCAGCGCGTCCTGCTGTGCCTGTACGCACGCGGCAGCAGCAAGACCGCGCGCGCCGTGCCGATGCAGCGCGATGCACGCACCGGCGTCTGGCAAGCGCGCGTGCGCAAGAACCTCTCGGGCCGCTATTACGCTTACGCGGTCGAGGTCTTCGTGCGCGGCAGGGGCCTGGTGCGCAATCTCGTCACCGACCCGTACTCGCTCTCGCTGACGACGGACTCGAAACGCAGCGCCATCGTCGATCTGAATGACGCGGCGCTGAAACCCGCAGGCTGGGACGCCATGCCGACGCCGAGCCGCGTGGCGCATCCGGTGGACATGGTCATCTACGAGCTGCACGTGCGCGACTTTTCTGTCGGCGACAAGACGGTCGATGCGGCGCACCGCGGCAAGTACCTCGCCTTCACCCACGCGGCGAGCGACGGCATGAGGCACTTGCAGTCGCTGTCGCAAGCCGGCGTGACCGACGTGCACCTGCTACCCGTATTCGACCTGGCCAGCGTGCCGGAGAAGGGTTGCACCACGCCCACCATCCCCAACGCACGGCCCGACAGCGCCGCTCAGCAGGCCGCCGTGACGAAGAGCGCCGCCACCGACTGCTTCAACTGGGGCTACGACCCGTTCCACTTCACTGCGCCCGAAGGCAGCTTTGCCACCGATGCGGCCGATGGCGCCGTGCGCATCCGCGAGTTCCGCGCGATGGTGCAGGCGCTGCACCGCGCCGACCTGCGCGTCGGCATGGACATGGTCTTCAACCACACCACGGCGTCGGGACAACACGCGAAGTCGGTGTTGGATCGCATCGTGCCCGGCTACTACCAGCGCCTCGACGAGAAAGGAGCGGTGGCCACCAGCACCTGCTGCGACAACACGGCCACCGAGCACAGGATGATGGCCAAGCTGATGATCGACTCGGCGGTGGTCTGGGCGCGCGACTACAAGGTGGACAGTTTTCGTTTCGACCTGATGGGCCACCAACCGCG
>JANMHY010000298.1:0-4066 GCA_031375525.1 Burkholderiales bacterium | reverse complement strand
GATGTAGCCGCTGTCGTCGATCAGCCCGTCCTGGCCATGCGACGTGAATGGATCGAGGGCGACGTCGGTCAGCAGCGCCAGTTGCGGGAAGCGCGCTTTCAACTCGCGCACTGCGCGCGGCACCAGGCCGTCGGGGTTGAGCGCTTCGCGGCCGTCGGCATGCTTCAGCGCTGCATCGATCACCGGGAACAGCGCCATCACCGGCACGCCGAGCGCGACGCAGGCTTCGGCCTGGGCATACAGCCGATCGACCGACAGGCGCTGCACGCCGGGCATCGAGGCCACGTCTTGCGCCTGGTTCTTGCCGTCCAAGACGAACACCGGGTAGATGAAGTCCGACGGCGCCAGATGCGATTCGCGCACCAGCGAGCGGATCGCTGCATCGCGGCGCAGCCGCCGCGGTCGGCTGGCAGGAAAGGGGGGCAGCGGGGGCACAGGGCTCATGCAAAGGGGCCTGCAAAGGCAATCGGGGTCAAGCAGCCGTGCCGCATCGGTGTTTCCGAGGCGTTACATCAGTCACAGACTCAGCTAAATTGGCCTGTGAATGATAGCCGCGAGGTCGTCATTCCCTGCTTCACCTCCCTGAGCAGGTGCCTTAGCGTGATGACAGCGATAAGGCATTGCAGCCCCAGCCGAAAGGCTGGGGCTTTTTTCTGCGGCGTCGGGTTTTTGATAATGCGCGCATGACCACCGGTTATCTCTGGATCAAGGCTTTCCACATCGTGTTTGTCGCGAGCTGGTTCGCGGGACTGTTCTATTTGCCGCGCATCCTCGTCAACCTGGCGCAAATCAAAGACGACAGCGCCGCCGAGCGCGAGCGGCTGATCGTGATGGGGCTGCGCCTGTACCGCTTTGCGTCGCTGCTGATGGTGCCGGCCCTGGCCCTGGGCGTATGGATGTGGCTCGGCTACGGCGTCACCGGCGGCTGGATGTATGCCAAGCTGGCGGTGGTGGCCGCCGTGATCGGCTACCACCATGTCTGCCGTTCGCTGCTGCGCAAGTTCGAGAACCGCAGCAACCAGCGCAGCGAGCGCTGGTTCCGTGTCTTCAACGAAGTCTCGGTGCTGTTGTTCATCGCCGCCGTCGTACTCGTCGTCGTCAAGCCGTTTTGAGCGCCCACAGAAGCACCGCTTGGCCGCTGGTCCTCGTGCTGGGCGCGCTGGTGGTGTACGCCAGCCTGTACCCGTTCGTCGGCTGGCGCTGGCCGCAGGGTTTGGTCGGGGCCGACTGGCTGCTGCTGCCGTGGCCGCGCGAGCGTTTGCGCTTCGACGAGCTCTCCAACTTCCTCGGCTATGTGCCGATCGGCGCGCTGCTCGTCATCGCGGTGTTGCGCGGCGGCGGCGGACGAGGGCAGGCGCTGGCCGTCGCACTCGGCCTGTCGGCCGCGCTGTCGTATGGCGTCGAGGTGGCGCAGCAGTTCTTGCCGCCGCGCGTGCCGTCGGCGAAGGACTGCATGTGGAACCTCGGCGGCGCCGTCGCCGGCGCCGCGGTGGCGATGGCGATTCACGCCGCCGGCTACCTCCAGCATTGGCACGGCATCCGCCTGCGCTGGTTCGAACGCGACAGTGCCTGGGCGTTCCTGCTGCTCCTGCTGTGGCCGGTGGCGCTGTTGTTCCCAGCGCCGGCGCCGCTGGCCCTGGGCCACATCTGGGGCGAGGTCCACAGCTGGCTGCAGGCGGCGCTGGCCGACACGCCGTGGGCCGCCGACGCGGCGCTGTGGTTTCCCGCCGCCGATGAATCCCGGCGCGGGCTGACGCGGCTGCAGGAGTTGTTGATCACGGGCCTGGGTCTGCTGGCGCCGTGCCTCGTCGCCTACGCCACCACGCGCGCCGGCTGGCACCGCTTGCTGCTGGTGGCCGGCGCGGCGGTGATGGCGGTGGGCATGATGACGATGTCCACCGCGCTCAACTTCGGCGCCGAGCACGCCTGGGCCTGGTGGTCGCCGCACACCGGGCCGGCGTTGCTCGCGGGTGCGGTGCTGGCGTTGGCGCTGGCCGGCATCGACTCGCGCTGGGCGGCGGCGCTGGGCGTGCTGACGCTGGCGTTCTTCGTGGCCCTGGTGGGCCAGGCGCCGAACGACCCATATTTCGCCGCCAGCCTGGCCGGCTGGGAGCAAGGTCGGCTGGTGCGCTTTCATGGCCTGGCGCAATGGGTCGGTTGGCTGTGGCCGTATGGGGCGATGGTGTGGCTGCTGGTGCGCCTGGTGCGCCCTGCGCGCGAGTGAGCTACTCCGCGCCACCTACAATTTCTCGCATGACCGAGCCCAGCTACTACCAGCGCCACATCTTCTTTTGCCTCAACAAGCGCGACAGCGGCGAAGCCTGCTGCGCCGACCACGATGCGCAGGCCGGCTTCGATCGCTGCAAGTCGCTCGTCAAGGCAGCGCGCCTGAACGGCCCCGGTGGCGTGCGCGTCAACAAGGCCGGCTGCCTCGACCGCTGTGCCGGCGGGCCGGTGGCAGTGGTCTATCCGGAGGCCGTCTGGTACACGTATGTCGATCAGCACGACATCGACGAGATCGTGCAGTCGCATCTGGCCGAGGGCAAGGTCGTCGAGCGTCTGCTGCTTGCACCTGACGTGGGCCATTGAGCACCGCCGGGCCGCTCCCAAGGTGCTCGCTCCCCCTCGGGGGGACCGGCGCGCAGCGCCGTAGGGGGCACGATTAATCCCAAGACGCTAAGGCAGACCATCGCCGGCCCGGCCGGCGATCTGGTCTGCGCGATCGACACGCCCGACGGCACCCCCCACGGACTGGCGGTGATCTGCCATCCGCACCCGCAGCATGGCGGCACGATGGACAACAAGGTAGTGGTCACGCTGACCCGCGCCTTCGTGCAATGCGGCTGGCGCGCCGCGCGCTTCAACTTCCGCGGCATCGGCGGCTCGGCCGGCGCTTGGGATGACGGCCGTGGCGAGATCGACGATGCGCTGGCGGTGGCGCGTGCGCTGCGGCAAGACGGCGAGCCGTTGGCTTTTGCCGGCTTTTCTTTCGGCGCCTTCGTCGCCTCCCACGCCGCGGCGGCGCTGCAAGCGCAGCCGCTGGTGCTGATCGGCCCGGCGACACAGAACTTCACCGTCGCGGCCGTGCCGCAGGGCACACTCGTGGTCCACGGCGAGGCCGACGAAGTCGTTCCGCTCGCGGCCACGCTCGACTGGGCACGGCCGCAATCGCAGCCGGTGGTCGTGGTGCCCGGCGGCGGGCATTTCTTCCACGGCCAGTTGCCGCTGCTCAAGAACCTCGTGGTGCGACACCTGCAAGCGTCCACATAAAACAAAGCTCTGATCCGATGAAAACCCTGTTCGCTCTGCTGGTGGCCGCGGCCACCGCACTCGCCAGTTCCGTCACCCAGGCGCAGGCTGTGCAGCCGCCCGAGATGGCGGCGCGCCAGTACCTGCTGATGGACCTGACCACCAACCAGGTGCTCGCCGAGCGCGATGCCGACAGCGCCACCGATCCGGCCTCGCTGACCAAGCTGATGACGGCCTACGTCGTCTTCGGCGCCTTGCGCGACAAGAAGCTGGCGCTCGAGCAGCCGATTGCCGTCAGCGTGCGGGCGTGGGAAGAGCGCAAGGGCGATCCGTCGCTGATGTTCATCGACACGACGATGCGGCCGACGGTCGATGAGCTGCTGCACGGCATGATCGTCGTCTCCGGCAACGATGCCTCGGTGGCGCTGGCCGAAGCCGTCGGCGGCAGCCTCGATGTCTTCGTCGGCATGATGAACCGCCAGGCCCAGGCCTGGGGCCTGAAGAACACGGCCTACAAGAACGTCACCGGCACCACCGAAGCGGGGCACAAGTCGAGCGCGCGCGACATCGCTGTCGTTGCCGCGCACATCGTGCGCGACTTCCCGCAGTACTACCGCTACTACTCGATCAAGGAGTACACGTACAACAAGATCCGCCAGGACAACCGCAACCTGCTGCTGCGCCGCGACCCCAGCGTGGACGGCATGAAAACCGGCTTCACCGAAGCCGCGGGCTACTGCTTGATTGCCAGTGCGCAGCGCGACTTTCCGAACGGCAAACGGCGCTTGCTCAGCGTGATTTTGAACACCAAGTCCAT
>JANMHY010000294.1:0-2079 GCA_031375525.1 Burkholderiales bacterium | reverse complement strand
GAACGGTTTCAGCCCGGCGTGGGGCGCCGGCGTCGGCGTGCGCTGGCGCAGCCCGGTGGGGCCGCTGCGCGCCGACGTGGCGTATGGCGAGGAAGAGCGGCGTTGGCGTTTGCATTTTTCCGTGGGCATCGCGTTCTGATGAGCGGCCCGGACGCACCGCCGACGCCACCAGCGCCACGCCGCGCGCTGCGTCGTGGGCTATTCGCGCTGATCGGCGTGTCGGTATCGATCGGCGCCGCGATGTGGCTGGCCATCGCCACCGAGAAGGGCAGCGCCTGGCTTTTGATGCGCGCGCCGCAGGTCACCGCCTCGCAAACCACAGGGCGCGTGTTCGGCGGCGCGTTCAGTGCGCAGCGTGTCGAAGTGCGCACCGGAGCGCGAACGATCGTCCTCGACAAGCTCGCCTGGCGCGACGCGCATTGGGCCTGGCGGCCGCATGACGGCGCGTGGTTCGGGCTCGTCATCGAGGGCGCGAGCATCGAGCGCGTGCAGATCGGCGAGGCGACAGCGACATCACTCGCGGTCGAGCCGAAGTCGCTGCGGCTGCCGTTCGCGCTCGCGATCAGCGGTCTGCACGTCGGCGAGCTGCAGTACGAAACCAGTTCGCCGCTGCGCGACATCAGCGCGAGCATCGAACTCGGTCATGACGCGGGGCGCGAGCATCGTGTGCCTGCGCTGACGCTGCGCAGCGACCTTGCAACGGCGAGCGGCAACGCGCGCATCGGCGCCGACGCACCGTTTGCACTGGAAGCGCAAATTCAAGCGGCCTCGCTGCAAGCGCAGATGCAGGCAGCTTCGCAGGGCGGTGCAGTACGGCCCTGGCAAGCCAGCGCCAAGGCGAGCGGGCCACTGGCTGCGATCGCCGTCAGCGCGCAACTGACGAGCCCGCAGGCAGCCGGCGCGCAACTCGATGCCGAGGCCACGCTCTCGCCGTTCGCCGCGTGGCCGCTGTCGCAACTGCGGGCCAGCACGCGCGCGCTCGACTTGTCGGCGCTGTCGGCCGAGGCGCCGCAAACGCTGATCGCGGGCGAGGCGCGCATCGACACGCAGGGCCTGGACAAGCCGATCACGGCAAGCGTGAAGCTCAGCAACGCACAAGCCGGCCGCTGGGACGAGCGGCGCCTGCCGCTGGCCGACGTCGAACTCGACATCGCAGGCCGCGCCGATCAGCGCGACCGCCTGACGCTGCGCCGCTTCGAGCTGCGCGCGCCCGGCGACGGCGGCCGCGCAACAGGTCAAGGCGAATGGAAAGGCAGCACCGCCACGATCGACCTGACGCTGCACGCGCTGCGCCCGGCGCTGCTCGACAACCGCGCGCCGGCGATGACGCTGTCGGGCACGTTCGGCAGCCGCTGGCTCGGCCTGCCCTCGCCCGACGGCACGGCCGCGCTCGCCAGCACGCTGCAATTGCAAAGCCAGCTCGCGCTCGCAGGCAAGCTCGACGGCAAACGCGGCGAGGCGGTGCGCATCGACGCTGGCCTGCAGGCACAGCGCAGCGCCGATGGCTGGCGTATCGAGTTGAACGACGCGCAAGCGCGCGCCGGCGCCGCCAGCCTGCGCGGTGCGTTGCAAGCCGAGCGCAGCAGCAGCGGCGCCACACAACTCAAGTCGCAAGGCCAGGCGCAGGGTTTCGATCCGGCGCAGTGGTGGGCGGCGGCGCCTGCGGCGCGCTTGAACGGCACCTGGAAAGCCGAGCTGCAAGCGCCGCCGTCATGGCGCTTCGATGCGCAGAGCGCGGCGTCGTGGCTGGCGCTGCGCGGCAAAGCCGAGCTGGACGTGCAGGACAGCGCGCTGGCCGGTGTGCCGCTACAAGCCACGCTGCGCGCCGACGGCGCTGCGTCCGGTTGGAGCGTCGATGCCAAGGCCACCGCCGCCAACAACAAGGCCACGCTGCAAGGCCTGCTCGCCGCGCGCGCCGATGGCGACCGCTGGCGCGCTGATATCGACGCTCCTGCGCTCACCGCGTTGCGCCCGCTGGCGGCGGCGCTCGCGCCTCGCGCCGGGTTGGACGGTGTCGACGGCGCGGCCACCGCAGAGCTGCAAGCCAGCGGGCGCTGGCCCGCCGCGCGCACCAGCGGC
>JANMHY010000289.1:0-3652 GCA_031375525.1 Burkholderiales bacterium | reverse complement strand
CGACGGGATCAGCAGCAGCAGCGCGGTGATCGACGCGATCTGGTAGTTGCCGCCCATGCTGGCGTTGAACATCAGCAGCGGCAACGTGGTCACGTCGGGCACGCCGACGAAGTAGGTGCCGGTGAACTCGTCGAGCGATTCCAGAAAGACGAAGATCGCGCTGGCGATCAGGCCGGGCGCGGCCAGCGGCAGCGTCACCGTGGCGAAGCAGCGCCACGGCCCGGCGCCGAGGTTGCGCGCGGCTTCTTCGAGTTGCGCGTCCACTGCGGCGACCGCCGCGCTGGCGATCCACACCGCGAGCACCAGGCCATGCGCCGCGTGGACGAGGACCACGCCGAACACGGTGCCGTTGAGCCGCACTTCGTAGAACATGCGCGCGATGTTGACGTAGATCGGCAGGTTGGGAATCGCCTGCGGCAGCAGGAACAGCAGCAGGATGAAGCCGCGCCACGGCAGCTTCAACCGCGCCAGCGCATAGCCGGCCGGCACCGCCACCGCGAGGCAGAACGCGACCGTGAGCAGCGCGATCCACACGCTGGTGAAAAGCGATTGCAGCGCGTTGCCGCGCGGCTCGAACACGCGCGCCCAGAAGGCGAGGCCAAACTGCTGCGGCACCTTGCCCGGGAAGTACCAGCGCTCGGCAAAGGCCCACAGCAGCAGGTTGGCCAGCGGGCCGAAGATCAGGAACGCGAGCAGCGCGATCGCGAGTGCGCGCGTCAGCAGCGTGGCGGCGCGCTTCACGGCGCGCCCTCGGCCTTCTTCACCGCGTGGCGCAGGTAGATGAACGCGCCTGCCGACGCGAACGCCAGCGACACCAGGCACAGCGCGTTGGCCACCGCGTAGTCGCCATGCGTGCTGATGCGGTAGGCCACGTCCACCGTCATCATCGTCGGCGAGTTGGGGTTGATCATCAGCGGCACCGACAGCACCGACAGCATGGTGACGAACGACAGCACCAGGCCCACCAGCAGCGTGCCGCGCACCTGCGGCAGCACGATCTCCCACAGCACACGCGCGCGCCGCGCGCCCAGGTTGCGCGCGGCCTCGATGTGCTGGATGTCGATCGAGGCCATCGCGCCGGCCAGCAGCAGCGTCACGAACGGCGCCTGCTTCCAGACGAAGGCGATCACGATGCCGCGCCAGTCGAGCAGGCTCTGCGCAGCCAGCGGATCGACGAGGCCGCTGCCTACCAGCACGTGGTTGAGCATGCCGTTCTTGGCGAGAAAGGTGCGCATCACCTGGCCGGTGACGACGAAGGGAATGAACAGCGGCCAGCGGTAGAGCCAGCGCAGCGCGGCTTGCGTTTTGGGGTGCTCGCCGAGGGTGAGGTAGCCGGCGATCGCGATGGCCACCGCGGCGATCAGCGCGCACGACAGCGCCACGATGGCGAGCGTGAACAGCATGTCGTTGCTGTACAGCTCGAACGATTTCGAGAAGTGCGCGAGCGTAAAAGCGCCGGCCTTGTCGGTGAACGCGCTGTGGACCGACAGGCCGAGCGGGACGAGAAAGAAGACGGCGATGACGAGCAGGGCAGGGCTGATGAGCAGCAGGCCGGCCCGGCGGCCGTTCATTTCAGGTGCGCCATTGCTCCTTCCCCCTGCAAGGGGGAAGGCTGGGATGGGGGTGATGCGGTGCGGCTCTTAACCCCCACCCCAACCCTCCCCCTTGCAGGGGGAGGGGGCAATGCAGGTCGATTCACTTGAGGACGACGCGCTCGTAACCTTCCACGATGTCGGTGAAGTACTCCGACAGCGGGAACGGCCGGCCGAACTTCTGCAGCGCATCGGGCTTGATGTCGGTGAACAGCTTGTCCCAGCTGGCCGCATCGAGCTTGGGCTTGACGAACTGCGCGTCGATGCCCGGGTACCAGTTGAACTTCTTGACGATGCCTTCGGCCTGGATGTCGGGGCTGGCCGCGAACTCGACGAACTTGCGCGCCAGCGCGGCGTTGGCCGCCTTGGCCGGCACCGCGTAGTACATCGGCTGGCCGGGTAGGCCGGGCTCGGGCAGCGCGAGTTTCAGGTTGGGCGAGAGCTTGCCGTCTGCCACCCAGGTGTAGAACATGTCCACCCACACCGGCCCCATCGCGATCTCGCCGCGGTTGAGCATGTCGAGCGTGCCGGCGTTGCCCGGCGTCATGACCACGCTCTTGTTGAACTCCTTCAGGTTGCCCAGCGCCTTGTCGATGGCGGCCTTCTTGCCAGCGTCGTAGGGCCCGGTTTCGAGCGAGGTGCCGAGTCCCGCGTTGGCCGTCACGTAGCCCATCACGAAGCCTACGCCCGACATGCCGCCCTTGACGCCGTTGTAGCCGAACTGCTTGGGATATTGCTTGACCCAGCCTTCGAGCTCGTTGAAGTTTTTCGGCGGCGCCTTCACCAGATCGGGGTTGTAGGCGAGCGCGATCTGGCTGTGAAACATCGGGATCACGAAGCCGTCGACGTTCTGGCCGAGCGCGTTCTTGGCGCTGTCACGCGACACCATCTTGTCGGCCTCGATCTGCTTGCGGTAGGGCGCGAGCAGGCTTTCTTTCACCATCGTCGCCGCGCCGCGCTGGTGGATCACCGCCACGTCGATGTCCCACGCGGCGACGTTCGCCTTCGATTGCGCTGAGAGCTTCTCGTAGATCTTCTGCGAGCCGGCGTCGCCGGGTCCCGTGCCGACGGCCTTGACCGAGACGCCGGGGTTCATCTTCTCGAAACGCGGGCCGAGGAAGTTGTTGACGTAGTCGACCATGTTCTGGTCGCCGGCGGTGACCACGTTGAGCGTGGTCTGGGCCGTGGCGGGCAGCGCGAGCAGCGCTGCGAAAGACAAAGCGAGCAATCTCATTCGAGTCTCCTCATGAAGGGAACATCAGCAAAGCATCGCGCGGGACGATGACGTGGGTGGCGCTGCCCTCGGGCACTGCGGCGGGGTCGTCCACCCACACCTGGCCGCGGCCGATGCGCACGCGATAGCGATAACCGTGGCCGAGGTAAGAAGCTTGTTCAACCGTGCCGGCGAGAGACAGCGCCGCCGGGTCGGGCGCGCTCGCCAGCCGCGCGCGGTCGGCGCGGAAATGCGCGCGCTGCCCGTCGAGTTCGACCGCGTTGTCCGCCCCCATGAAGCCGGCCACGAACGGGCTCGCCGGCCGGTGGAACACTTCTTCCGGCGTGCCGTACTGCAGCACGCGGCCGGCGTCGATGACGGCGATGCGGTCGGCCAGCGTCAGCGCCTCCTCGCGGTCGTGCGTGACGTAGATCGCCGTGATGCCCACGCGCTTTTGCAGCGCGCGCAACTCGTGGCGCAGATCGAGCCGCACCTTGTAGTCGAGGTTGCTCATCGGCTCGTCGAGCAGCAGCAGCAGCGGATCGACCGCCAGCGCGCGCCCCATCGCCACGCGCTGGCGCTGCCCGCCCGACAGCGACGCGACGTTGCGGCGCTCGAAGCCGCCCAGCTGCAGCAGCTTGAGCATGTCGGCGACGCGCTGCGCGATCGTCTTCTTGTCCACGCCGCGCATGCGCAGCCCGTAGCCGATGTTGGCTGCCACGTCCATGTGCGGCCACAGGGCGTAGGACTGGAACATCATCGCCGTCTGCCGCGCCTCGGGCGGCAGCGCGGTGATGTCGCGGCCTTCGACGAGGATGCGGCCCGACTGCGGCAGCACGAAGCCGGC
>JANMHY010000283.1:0-2318 GCA_031375525.1 Burkholderiales bacterium | reverse complement strand
GTCATGAAAAACAGGCGTCGTTGCATCGTCATCGGAAGTCCTCTTCAGTGGTTAAAGCAAACAGTGAACGGTTCAAAGGCCGAATTCTTCTTTGGCCAGCGTGAGGTCTTCGGCAGCGACCGGCTCGGCGATGCTTTGCATTTGCTGCGCGAGCGACTGCGCGGACCGCCACGCGCCCTCGACACCACCGCCGCCGAGAAAGTCGCCGCACACGCCCAGGCGCTGGTTCTCGTCCCACCAGCAGCCCGGTCTGACCGGGTGCCGGCCGACCTGCGGCATCGCATAGCGCCAGCGGTGGGCCACCGCGTGATGCCAGCGCAGCGGCACGCCGAGCCATTCAGCCAACGCCTGTTGCATCGCCGACGCGATCCACGCCGGCTCCTGATCGACGTGGGCGCGGCTCCAGCCGGCCTTGGCATGCACCACCCAGTGCACCTCGTCGCGCCGCGATTCACGGCCGGGCCGCGAATCGTTGCGCAGCACCATGGCGAGCGCGCCAGGCTCGGGGCGGGCCATGTCCCAGGAACGGATGCCGGGGAAGGCGTCGCTGATGCCCATCATCGTCCAGCACGGCTGCATCACCGCCAGGCTCGCCCGTTGCGCCCACTCGCGCTGGTGCGGCGCCAGCAGCGGCGCCGCTTGCGCGGGCGGCAAGGCCAGCACCACGGCATCGAAGACATCGGCCCACAACACGTCGCTGCTCTCGACAGCCCAGCCCCGCGGCGTGCGGCGCAGTCCCTGCACCGCCTGCTCCCAGCGCGGGATTGCCCCCTGCAACAGATGGCGGCACCAGCGCGGCATCTCGGGCGCGGCGACGAAATGCGCGCTGCCCTGCTCGGCGTCCGGGCACGGCAGGCTCTGCGGGTGCAGGCGCGGCTGCCACGTCGTCACGCAACCGGCATGCACAGCCTGCGCCACCGCGGCGCGAAACGCGGCGTCCTTGGCACTGAAGCACGGCGCGCCGTGATCGAACGCGGTGATGCGCGAGTTGCGCTCGGCATCCGCCCACACGCAGCGGCGTGTGGCCATGCGGCCGCCGGGGCCGCACGATTTGTCGAAGACATGCACTGCCGCGCCTGCGTCCATCAGCGCCTGCGCCAACGCCGAGCCCGCCATGCCGGCACCGACCACAGCCACCTTGGACTCTTTGCCGAACGTATTCATGGAATGGATACTAGGCTTTTTCTGTGTCATGTCCGACTCAAAACATCCATTTCCACTTCTCCGAGTGCAATACTCCGACTCACTTCCGATTCATGGATACCCATGACGACCAAGACACCACGCCGCCGGCCGCCCGCCGCCCGCCCCGCCCTGCCCGCTGACGAACCCCGCTACCGCAGCGGCGCGGTGGCGCGCATGGTGCGCATGCCGGTGGCCACGCTGCGCATCTGGGAGCGGCGCTACAACGTCAGCCGCCCGGCGCTGACAGCGAGCGGCCAGCGCCTCTATTCAGCCGCCGAGGTGCGGCGCCTGGGCCTGCTCAAGCAACTCACCGAGCTCGGCCATGCCATCGGCAACCTGGCGTCGCTCGACTGGACACAGCTGCAGGCCGTGGCCAACACGCACGCCAGCACCGTGGCCGGGCCACGCGCGCAGGCGGCCAAGGCGCCCGAGCGGCCGTGGCGGCTGGCCGTCGTCGGCACGGCCTTGGCCAAGCGCCTGCAGCGTGCCAGCGTGCGCCTGGCGCTCGGCCGCTCGATGGAAGTCAGCGGTGTTTATGGCAGCGTGCAACAGGCCGCGGCGGCGCTGCAGCACAGCCCGTTCGATGCGCTGCTCGTCCACGATGCGCGACCCGACGCCTTCGTTCGCCCGCACAACCTGCGCGACCTGCCGCTGGCCGTGCTCTACCGCTTTGCAACCGAGCCGCTGTGCGAACGACTGGCGGCCGACAACGTGGCGCTGCTGCGCGAGCCACAAGGCGACACCACGCACGGCCAGTGGCTGCGCCGCGTGTTCACCAGCGCTACCACCAGCGCCGCCGCAACCACGCGCGCCACGCCGATACCGAGCGAGGAGGCGGTGCGCCCGCGGCGCTGGGACGACGCGCAACTGACCGACTTTGCCGGCCTGTCATCGACCATCGCCTGCGAGTGCCCGCACCATGTGGCCGAGCTGCTGATGCAGCTCTCGCACTTCGAGGCCTACAGCGCCGAGTGCGCCAACAGCAGCCACGCCGACGCGCTACTGCACGGCTTCCTGCGCGGTGTGGCGAGCACCTCGCGCGCGCTGTTCGAAGACGCGCTGGAACGCGTTGCCGTGCACGAGGGCTTGCTGGTCCCGTCTTGAAGCGGGTCAGCCTTTGCGCAGCGTCGGCA
>JANMHY010000275.1:0-3828 GCA_031375525.1 Burkholderiales bacterium | reverse complement strand
TGCGCCGCTTCGCAGGCGTGCAGCAGGCTCGCCATCAGGCCCTGGCCACAGCCGATATCGACCACACGCGCGCGCGCCGGCAGGTCGCCGCGTTCGAGCATGCCGCGGAACACCGGGTCGCGGCCGAGCTTGCCGCGCGCCCAGTACCACGCAAAGCGGCCCGAGACTTTGTACGGCGTCTGCGCGGCTTCGATCAGCGTGCGCCATGCGGCTTGCGGCGAGGGGCTGGGGCGCAAGAGGGCAGGTGAGTTCATCGGCGGCGATTGTCGCCGCGCGGCGACACGGCGGCGGCGAGCGTCACGGTCTTCAAGCCTTGCGTCTGCAACGCGGCCAGCAGCGGCGGCAAGACGTGCAGCACCACGGGCCTGCCTTCTGCGCTGCGCTGCGCGTGGCCATCGTGCAGCAGCAGGATGTCGCCGGCGGCCAGGCCGCGCGTCAGGCGCGCCAGCACGCGCGCGGGATCGCGCTCGCGCGTGTCGAAGCCGCGCCGCGTCCAGCTCACCAGGTGCAGGCCGAGCTGGTGCAACACCGGGTCGAGCAGCGGGCTGCGCAAGCCGGCCGGCGCGCGAAAGCAATGCGGCGCAACGCCGGTGATGTCGGCCAGCAGCGCTTGCGCGTCGCCGATCTCGCGCAACAACGCGCGTGGCCCCATCAGCGAGAAGTGGTGGCGGTGGTGGTGGCTGTGGTTCTGCACGCTGTGGCCGGCGGCGACGATGCGCCGCGTCAAGGCGGCGTTCTCGCGCGCGCGCGCAGCGATGCAGAAGAAGGTCGCCTGCACGCCGTGCGCGGCGAGCACGCCCAGCACCGCGGGTGTGACGCGCGGGTCGGGGCCGTCGTCGATGGTGATCGCGACTTCATTGCGCGCGCGCGCGGCCTCGGGCAGGCGCAGCAGGTTCGGCCCGAGCACGGCGCTGCGCGGCCACAGGCCGGCGGCCGTAAGCGCGACGTGATTGGCCGCCACCGCGCCGAGCGCCCACGGCCACGCGCCGGGCACCAGCAGCGACGCGGCGGCCAGGCCATGCACGCCGATGCTGGCCTTGATCAACGGTGGCATCGGCCAGCTCATGTCGCCGAACGCGCCTTCACACGCACGAACGCGGCCGACAACAGCAGCGCCAGCAACGCCCCCGGCGCAACGACGACGCCGATCGCCGCCAGCGCCGGAATGCTCGACAGCGCGATCAGCCCGAACGAGGCGACCGTGGTCAGGTTGGCCAGCAGCAGCGACGCCAGCATCTCGCTGTCGGGTTCCGTGCGCTGCTGTTGCAGCATGTCGAAGAACAGCGCGTAGTTGCTGCCGACCGCGACGACGAGCAGCAGGCCGACGAGGTGCAGGATGCCGAGCTGCACGCCAGCGAGCGCCAGCCCGCCCATCGTCAGCAGCACGGCCAGCAAGAGCGGCTGGCACACCGCCAGCAAGCGCCGCCACGAGCGCAGCGACGCTGCCATCAGCAGCACCACGCCGAGCGCACCGAGCAGCGCTTGGCCTTGCGCTTCTTCGAGGTAGTGACGGTACAGGCGGCGCAGCTCGGGGCCGATGTCCTGCACCTGCACGTCGCTGCGTGTGGCCAGCGCTTTGTGGACGTCGTTCGAATCCACCGTGGCGCCATCGGCCGGGGCCGGCGCGCCCTGCACCGGCTGCAGCGGCAACAGGCTGGCCACGCTGCCGTCGGTGCGCTGCACGAGCAGCGCGTCGATGATGGTCTTCAAGCCCGCGGCACGCAGCGCTGGCAATTCGATCAGCGGCAGCGCGCGCGCGGTCTGGACATCGGCAACGAACGGTGCCAGCCGCGCGGCGCGCAGCGGGCCGTCCGTCGTCGCTTGCGCCAATGCGCTTTGCAGCGTCGCGCTGTCGGGCAGTGCGGCCTGCCGTGCCTTCTGCGTTGCCAGGCTCGGCAGCCAGCGGGTCACGCTGTCGTAGCCGCCGATCACACCGCGCTCTTGCAGCGCGTCGAGCGTGCGCGCGACCGACTCGGTGGCCTCCAACGTGGCTTGCAGGTTCGGGCCTTGCACGACGACCAGCGTGCGCGCATCGCCGGCGCTCAAGTCGGCGCGCAGGCTGCTGTCGAGCGCCAGCGCGTCTTTCGAGATCGGGCTCAGCGAGCCGAGGTCGGCGCGCCACAAGTCGCTGCGCTGCCACAGCAGCAGCGCCGCAGCGACACCGAGCGCCACCAGCGGCCAGCGCCACGGCGGCATCGCGCGCAACACCGCGCCGGTGGCGCGGCCGAGCAGCGGCCGCAGGCCGACACCGGGCGTGCCGTTGGGCATCAGGATCGGCAGCACGAAGCGCGTGGCCAGCGCCGCGCCGATCAAGCC
The DNA here is from genome assembly GCA_031375525.1 of Burkholderiales bacterium. GTDB lineage: Bacteria > Pseudomonadota > Gammaproteobacteria > Burkholderiales > Burkholderiaceae_C > CADEEN01. The sequence goes on along the minus strand of JANMHY010000275.1, from coordinate 1,512 downwards.
GGCGAGCGAGAACACGCCGAGTTGTGCGAGGCCCGGAAAGCCCGACAGCACCAGCGCTGCAAAGCCGCAGACCGATGTCAGCAGACCCAGCCGCACGGTGGGCCAGCCGCTGCGCAGCCACTGCCGCCAGCCGCCTTGTCGTGCCTGCACGAGGTAGTAGATCGCGTAGTCCACCGCCTCGCCGATCAGCGTCGAGCCGAAGCCGAGCGTCATGCCGTGCACGCTGCCGAAGCCGATGCTGACGGCGGCGATGCCGACGAGCACGCCGGTGATGACCGGCAGCATCGCCACGCCGAGCGCGCGCGGCGACGCAAAGGCCAGCAGCAGCAGACCGCTGACCAGGATCGTGCCGGCGATGGCGAGTTTTTTCGACTCGGCTTCGATGCTGCTGCGGCTTTGCACCGCGAACGCCGGCGCGCCGGAGACGCGCAGCACCAGGCCGCGCGCGCGCTGCGCTGCGAAGGCGTCGTCGATGCTGGCCAGCGTGGCCGCATGCGCGTCGATGTCGGCGCCTGTCGCGCGCGTGATCGCCACCATCAGCGCGCGCTCGCCCTGCCGCGCCACCCAGACGCCGCCCTCGCTCTTCGGCGCGTTGGCGGGGATCAGCGCTTCGCCGATGCGCTGCGTCTCGCCCGTCGGGTCGCGGTCGAGCAGCGGCTTGATCATCTGCCCGGCCGGCGTGCCGAGCAACGAGACGCTGTCGGCGATGCCGTCGCGCAGGCCGGCCGCTGTGAAGCGCTCGGCATCGACCGCGGGGCTGAGCAGGTAGCGGTTGTCGAACAGCCATTGGCCGACGCTGGCCCAATCGCTGGTCTCGCCGTTCTGCACTTGTTCGAAACGCTGGCTCGCGCGCATCGCCGCCGCGAGTTCGCGCGAGGCCGCGGCGCGTGACGCCGCATCGCCGCCTTCGATGCCGACGAGCAGCGTGCGCGCGACGAGGCCGCTTTCGATCTGCTCGATCAGCACGCGCTGGCGTGCATCGGGTTGCGCTGGAAGAAACGCCGACAGGTCGGCGTTGAAGGTCGTGCGTGTGATTTGCCAGACGCACAGCAGCACGGCGGCCAGCCACAGCACGAGCACCAACGCGCGGCCGCGCGGCGCGGTGTGATCCGACGGCACCGCCGTCACGGCGTCTTCATCGGTTCGAGCGGCTCGATCGTCATGCGCGAGCTGTCGCCGCCGGCCAGCCACAGGCTGACGACGCGCATGTCGCCGCGCTGGCCCTCGATCGCCACCTCGCGCACCTGCGCGCCGAGCGCGCGGTCACGTGGCACGAGCGTGAGCTTCCAGCCCTGGGCATTGCCGGCCACCGCGGTGGTGAAGTATTTTTGCAAGGCCACCGCATCGCCGGTCAGCGTGCCGCGCATCGCCTCGACCAGGGCCGACAACTCGGGCACCGCATCGAGCGTCATCTGCCGGCTGCGCCCGCCGCGCTTCAACGTCATGACGTTGCCCTGCACCGCCATCGATTCCTCGCGTGGCCGCAGCGTGTGGCGCGCGAACGCATCGGGC
>JANMHY010000252.1:0-2807 GCA_031375525.1 Burkholderiales bacterium | reverse complement strand
TGAAGCCGAGCGTCGTGATCAGCGCGGCATTGGCGAGCAGCCCGGCCGAAACCCACGCGAACCCAGGCCAATGGCCTCGCGTTGCACCCGAAGGTTCCTCCATCTCGCGAAAGCCGCCGCGCAGAGCTTCGGCCAGCAGCAGCACGCCGCACAGCGCGAGCGCGAGCGACACGACCCACGGCAGGAAGTTCGGACCGACGCCGCCATAGACCGCTTCGCCGGGAATCATCGCCGCACCGCCCATCATGCCCAGGCCGAGCAGCGCTGTGCCCGCGCCGACGAGCGCTTGCAACCTCACGCTCAGATCATCCCGGACTTGGCCATGATCGCGCGCAGCCCGGCGAACTCGTCATCGACGAACTTTTCGAACTCCGGGCCGGTCATCAGTGCGGACGTCCAAGCGTTCTTCTCCAGCGACTCGGCCCAGGCTTTGCTCTTCGTGGCCTTGACGACGATCTCGGTCAACGCCTTGCGCTGGTCCGGCGTGATGCCGGCGCCGCCATAGACACCGCGCCAGTTGCCGATGACGACGTTGATGCCCTGCTCCTTCAACGTCGGCACCTCGATGCCCTTGATGCGCTTGTCGGATGTGACGCCGATGGCGCGCATCTTGCCGGTGGTGATGTACTCGGCGAACTCGCTGTAGCCGCTGCCGCCGATGGTGACGTTGCCGCCGAGGATCGCGGCCGTGGCTTCACCGCCGCCACGGAAGGCGACATAGTTGATCTTCGCCGGATCGACCCCCGCCTCACGCGCGATCATGGCCGCGGCGATGTGCTCGGTGGAGCCGCGCGAACCGCCACCCCACTTGACGCTGCCGGGATCCTTCTTCAGTTGATCGACCACGTCCTTCATCGTCTTCAGCGGCGACGACGCCGGCAGCACGAAGACGTTGTACTCGCTGGTCAGGCGCGCAATCGGCGTTACCTGCGAGAGGTTCACCGCCGGTTTGCTGGTGATGATGCCGCCCAGCATCACCGCGCCCAACACCATGATCGCATTCGGATCACCTTTGCTGGCGTTGACGAACTGCGCCAGGCCGAGCGCGCCGGCCGCGCCGCCCTTGTTGTCGTAGCTGACGGTGCTGGCCACGCCGGCGTCCTGCATCGCCTTGCCCAGAGCGCGGCCGGTGGTGTCCCAGCCGCCGCCGGGGTTGGCGGGGATCATCATCTTCAGGTTGGCGTTGGCTCTGGCGGTCAGCGGCAAGGCGCCCACGGTGGCCATTGCGGCGAGGGTTCTGAGGAAATCTTGTCGGCGCATGCGGGTCTCCGAAACACGGTGATCGAGAGGCCGATGATGCCTGCACCGCAGCCCGGCTCAGGTACCTAGAATCCCGCTGATGCGTTTGGACAAATGGTTGTGGGCGGCGCGCTTTTTCAAGACGCGTGGCCTTGCCGCGGAAGCGGCCGACCGCGAACGTGTGCGCGTCAACGACCTGCCGGCCAAGCCCGCCAAGGAACTGCGTGTCGGCGACAGCGTGGCGCTGCGCCAAGACGCTGGGCTCGTGCGCACTGTGGTCGTGCGCGGCCTGTCGGCCATGCGCGGCCCGGCACCTGTGGCCCAGGCGCTGTACGAAGAAACGGCCGAGAGCGTGGCCGCGCGCGTACAAGCGGCGGAGGCACGGCGCCTCGCGCCGGAACCTGCAGCCACGATGACCCAGGGCCGACCGACCAAGCGCGACCGGCGCGACATCGACAAGGCGGGCGCTGGCTGGCAGCGCTGGAGCGCCTCGCTCGACGACCGCTGAAAAAGTTCCAGAAATCTCGGCGAGCCCACTTGAAGCGGGCTCGCCCCGCCCCATTTACGCGCGAGCGCTGAACTTGTGACGCCATGAATAACGAACCGATCGAGCCCTACCTGACCCCCCCGCCGCCGGCCGCCGAAGGCAGCGCGGCGGTCCAACCCGAAACCGTCTCCGAAGCGCAGGTCAGCGAATTGCAAGCGCAGGTGTCCGAGCTGAATGACGCGTTTCTGCGCGCCAAGGCCGAATCCGAGAACGTGCGCCGCCGCTCGGAGGAAGAACTCTCGAAGGCACGCAAGTTCGCGGTCGAGTCGTTCGCCGAGAGCCTGCTGCCGGTGATGGACAGCCTGCAAGCTGCGATCGCGCAGCCCGAGGCCAACACCGCGCAGGTGCTCGAAGGCGTGCACGCGACGCTGCGCCAGCTCACGGCGGCTTTGGAGCGCAATAAGGTCATCGAGCTGGCGCCGCCGGCCGGCACCAAGTTCGACCCGCACCAGCACCAGGCCATCAGCGTCGTGCCGGCGGACCAGGAAGCCAACACCGTGGTCGCCGTGCTGCAAAAGGGCTACCTGATCGCCGACCGCGTGCTGCGCCCGGCCCTTGTCACCGTGGCCGGACCGAAGGCGTAATTCACACGCTGCGTGCCTTGAAAGCGCCGCAGTTATCCACAACTCGAACATAAGCAACGGATTCCCGTTTCAGGAGCAACTCACATGGCAAAGATCATCGGCATCGACCTCGGCACCACCAACTCTTGCGTCGCCATCATGGAAGGCAACACCACCAAGGTGATCGAGAACAGCGAGGGTGCACGCACCACGCCGTCGATCATTGCCTACCAGGAAGACGGCGAGGTGCTGGTCGGCGCGAGCGCCAAGCGCCAGGCGGTGACCAACCCGCGCAACACGCTCTATGCCGTGAAGCGTTTGATCGGCCGCAAGTTCACCGAAGGCGAAGTGCAGAAGGACATCGGCCTGATGCCCTACAAGATCGCCGCGGCCGACAACGGCGACGCCTGGGTCGAAGTGCGCGGCAAGAAGCTGGCGCCGCCGCAGGTCAGCGCCGA
>JANMHY010000211.1:0-4514 GCA_031375525.1 Burkholderiales bacterium | reverse complement strand
CTTCGCTTTGCAAGCGGCCCTGGGTGTTGATCGCGAGCTGGAACTCCACGCCCTTGGCCGCCGGCGGCGCGCCGACAACACCGGCGGCGACCTGCGCGTTCTGCTCGCGCAGTGCGGCGACCACGTCGGCCGACGTCAGGCCGCGTGCGGCGAGCTTGTTCGGGTCGAGCCAGACGCGCATCGCGTAGTCGCCGGCGCCGAACATGATGACGCTGCCCATGCCGGGGATGCGCAGCAGCTCGTCGCGCACATTCAACTGGCCGTAGTTGCGCAGGTACAGCGCGTCGCGGCTGATGTCCGGCGACAGCAGGTGCACCACCATCGTCAGGTTGGACGCCTGCTTCTCGGTGACGACGCCGATCTGGCGGACGATGTCGGGCAGCCGTGGCAGCGCGCGGTTGACGCGGTTCTGCACCGCCGTCTCGGCGGCCTCGGCGTTGGTGCCGACCTTGAACGTCACCGTCAGCGTCATCTGGCCGTCGGCGGTGGCCTGGCTCTCGAAGTACAGCAGGTTCTCGATGCCGTTGATCTGCTCTTCGAGCGGCGTCGCCACCGTCTCGCTGATGACGCGCGGGTTCGCGCCCGGGTACTGCGCGCGCACGACGACTTGCGGCGGCGCGACCTCGGGGTACTCGGAGACCGGCAGCTGGAAGATCGACAGCGCACCGATGAGGAAGATGAAGATCGACAGCACGGTCGCAAAGCGCGGCCGGTCGATGAAGAAGCGCGAGATGTCCATTACTTTTTCTCTCCACCCGCAGCACCCGGCGGTGCAGGTGGTGGTGCGATCGGCATGCCCTTGTCATCGACCTTCAACACCGTCGGCGTCACCGGCGCGCCGGGGAAGACACGCTGCAAGCCATCGACGACGATGAGTTCGCCGGCCTTCAAGCCGGTGACGACGCGCATGCCATCGGCCAGCGCACCGAGCTTGACCTCGCGCGGCGTGACGATGTTCTTCTCGCCGACCACCATCACCACCTTGCGCGTTTGGTCGGTGCCGATGGCGCGCTCGGGCACCAGCGTCGCCGGTGCGGCCACGCCGCTGGCCAGCCGCACGCGCGCCGACAAGCCCGGCGTGAAGCGGCCGTCCTTGTTGTCGAGGATGGCGCGCACGCGGATGCTGCCGGTGGCCGGGTTCAAGCGGTTGTCGACAAAATCGACCGTGCCGGTGTGCGGGTAGCCGTCTTCATTGGACAGGCCCACGGCGACGGTCGGCGCTGCGCCACCGGCGCGCATGGCTTGCGAGATCTTCAGAAAGCTCGACTCGCTGGCATCGAACCAGACCTGCACCGTGTCGCTGGCGACGATGGTCGACAGCACCGGCTCGCCGACGCTGACCAGATTGCCCGGCGTGACATCGGCGCGCGAGATGCGGCCGGCCACCGGTGCGGTGATGCGCGAGTAGCCGAGCGAGAGCTGCGCTGTGTTGAGCGCGGCGCGCGCCGATTTCTCGGCGGCCTGCGCGTTGCGCTCGGCGGCACGCAACTGATCGACTTCCTGCATCGACACGGCCTGCATCGGCAACAGCTTCTCGGCGCGCTCGCGTTCAGCTTTGCTGAGTTCAGCCTGCGTACGCGTGCTCGCCAGTTGCGCCTGCGCGCGCTCGACCTCGGCCGCATAGGGCTTGGGGTCGATCGTGAACAGCAGTGCTCCCTTGGCCACACGCTGGCCGTCCTTGAAGTGCACGCGATCGACGGTGCCCGCAACGCGCGATCGCAGCTCGACGGTGGCCTGCGCTTCGATGCGGGCGCTGAAGTCTTCGTTGCTTTGCAAGCTGCGCTGCACCGCAGGCGCCACCGACACCGGCGGCGGCCCGCCCGGGCCATCGGCCGAGCGGGCGGGGCCGCAAGCCGAGAAGACCGCGGCGCTTGCAGCAAAGCAGGCGACCAAAGCGAAGCGCGAAGCGCGCGATTGGCGCTCGATCAATGAACACATGGGGGAACTCCTGGCGAGCGGCCGTGCGACAGCGCAGTCCGTCGTTGTTTCAAATCATCGTAAAGGGTTTTCCAAGGCCCTGCCGCCGGAAGCCGTCTTTGCATCGGACCATCACAAAAGACAAACGCGCCGGTACAGCACCTCCGATCAGGTGACGGCACGCAGGGCCGGCGCTGCGGCCGAGGGCATCCCTAAAACTAGGGGGGCTGTCTCAATATCCTAGGCAAAGCGATAACGCCCAGACACAGAATGCATGCGCAATTTGCATGGCCCGCTTGGCGCGTCTTGCAGAGACCGTGCTGCATCGGTGCAGAGCAATGCAGCAGTCGAATGTGATCCCCCGTCATGGCGGGCTCGAAGGCCGGCATGGCACCTAAAAAAAAGGGTTCGTCATGTCCTGGCTGCAACTTCCGCGCTTTTTGCGTTCGCGTCGTCAATCCTCGCCTGGCAAGACAGGCGCCCGAGCCGCCGCCCCGCGGCCGCCGTTCCGCAAGACGGTGCTGTTCGAGGCGATGGAGCCGCGGCTGCTGCTGTCGGCGGATCCCCTGGTGACCGTCGTCGGCGGCGACGTCACCGTGACCTTCGACGGCACCGACAGCGACGTCCTGCTGTCGATCAACGCCGGCGTCGGCGGCGGGCTGGTGGTGGGCCAGACCAACACGACACTCAACTCGGTCCTCATCCCGGTGCCGACCGGCTCGCTGACGCTGAACTTCGGTTTTGGCGCCGACAGGCTGGCGGTGGCCAACCTGTCGAGCCTGGGTGCATTCAATCTGGTGGTCAACGACCCGAACGACGTCACGATCATCAGCGACGTGCGCCTCAACGGCTCGCTGACGGTCAATGCCGGCGAAGACATCGTCGTCAACGACAACCTGGTGATCGATGTCGGCGGCAACATCACGTTCAACGTCGTCGCCGGCTACGCATTGACCTGGGCCGCGATCACGCCGGTATTCCAGAACCTGGACGCGATCGGCTCGATCGACATCGGCGACAACGTGCTGCTCGACGGCGGCAACATCAGCCTCTCGGTCGAGACCAACAACACCAAGCAGGCCGAATTCGAGATCGACGAAATCGCACTGCAGAGCTTCACGCCGGCGCAGTTGGCGAACATCTTCATCCCGGCGCTGCCCGAGGGCCTGACGGTGAGCTTCGCCGACGCCGGCGGCGCCAACCCCGACACCATCACGCGCAGCTCGGGGCTGTGGGCCGACGACGGCTTCGTGGTCGGCCAGTTCATCGAGGTGGCCGGCGCCACCAGCAACAACGGCTTCTTCCAGATCGCCAGCGTCAGCGGCGCAACGATGACGCTGGTCGCCGGCAACGCGCTGGTCAATGAGGCCAATGTCGCAGCGCAGCTCGAAGTGGTGCGGCCGATGACCGGCAACCCGAGCGTCACCTTTGCCAACAATGGCGCGGCCGCCGACACCATCACACGCGGCGCGGGCAGTTGGCTGACCGACGGCTTCGCGGTGGGCCAGTCTGTCATCGTGCGCGGCACGCTCGCCGACGGAGCGGACAGCGGCACCGACCCGGACAACTCGGGCGAATTCCTGATCGCCAGTTTGACCGCGACGACGATCACGCTGCAGCCGGCGGACACGCTGCTTGCCGAGACGCTCAGCGGGTTGACGATCTTCGTTCAAGGCTCGCCGGGCGAGATGCCGCTGGCGGTGATCGACCCCAACGTCAAACTCGACGGCCACATCCCGTTGACCTTTGCCAACGCCGGCAGCGCCGACACGATCACGCGCACGGTCTCGAGCGGCAGCTGGCTGGCCGACGGCTTTGTCGCTGGCCAGGAGATCGTCGTCGTCGGTACCGCGTTGAACAACGGCGACTTCCGCATCGCTTCACTCAGCGCCACGGTGATGACGCTGACCTCGTCGGCCTCGCTGACCAACGAGACGAGCAGTCGCGCCGACATCACCAGCGTCAACTCGCTCGACGGCGGCGTGCAGGAGGGTGCGAAGCAACAGGATGCGACCACGGTCGCGGTGACTTTTGCCGGCAACACGGTGACGCTCGCCAGCGGCGCGTGGGTCGGCGGATTCGCGGTCGGCGACGAACTCGTGGTCTTCGGCTCGACCAGCAACGACGGCAGCTACACGATCGTCTCGCGTGTGGGCGCCGTGATCACCGTCGAGGCCACGGTCACCTTCGTCAACGAGACCACCTCGGACGCGACGATCTCGAACCTCGATGCGGTGACCCTGACTTTCAGCGCCAGCCAGATCTTTCGCTCGTCGGGCAACTGGACGACCGACGGCTTCGCGGTCGGCCAACAGCTCTCGGTCGAAGGCTCGCTCAACAACGACGGCGGCTATGTCATCACGGCGCTGACGCCGACCACGCTCACCGTCGCAGCGCCGGGCTTCGGCGCCTTCATCGCCGAAGTGACGCAGGCGGCCGACATCACCTACATCGTCTCGCTCGCCGACCCGTTGATCAGCTTCGATGCCGCCACCGGCACGATCACGCGCAACACCGGCAGCTGGATCGACGACGGCTTCGTCGCCGGGCGCAACATCAGCGTCGATCTGTCGCAGGAGAACAATGCGCTGTACCGC
>JANMHY010000204.1:0-3448 GCA_031375525.1 Burkholderiales bacterium | reverse complement strand
GTGATGGAGTTGATGTTCGACATGAACCGCGAGGCCGGCACGACGCTGGTGCTGGTGACGCACGACCGCGCGATTGCCGAGCGCTGCAAGCGGCAGATTCGGATCGAGGCGGGGAAGGTAGCCGTCGAATGACATGGCTCGATGCTGCCGTGGAGTACCTGCCGCGCTGGCTCGAACACCAGATGCGCGTCACCGAGCAGCCGGGTTGTGCGATTGCCGTCGCGCACAAGGGCAAGCTTGTTTTTGAAGCGGCGTTCGGTCATGCCGACGTGACGCGCGGCATCGCGTTGACGCCGCGCCATCGCTTTCGCGTCGCTTCGCATTCGAAGACCTTCACCGCAGCGGCGTTGTTGAAGTTGCGCGAGAAACGCAAGTTGCAGCTCGATGATCCGGTGGGCAGGCACGTCAGCGGCCTGCGTGCCGATGTCGGTGCGTTGACGCTGGCGCAATTGGCCAGCCACAGTGGGGGCCTGGTGCGCGACGGCACCGACGCGACGCAGTGGGCGCTGCAACGCGCGTTCCTCAACGAGAAGGCGCTGCGCGACGACCTGGCGCAGCCGCCGACACTCGACGCCAACACGCGCTTCAAATACTCGAACCACGGCTATGGCTTGCTCGGGCTGGCCGTCGAGCAGATCACCGGAGAGCCGTATGCCGATTGGGTCGCGCGCGAGATCGTCGCTGCGGCCGGTCTTGAAGAGACGGCACCCGACGTGCAAGCGCTGCCCTCACGCGCCAAGTTTGCTGCGGGTCACAGCGCGAAGCAGCCGCTCGGCAAACGCGTCGCCATCGACGTCGGCATGTGCACGCACGCGCTCGCCTCGGCGACGGGATTCGTCAGCACCGCCACCGATCTCGCGCGCTTCTATGCGAGCCTCGCGCCTGATGCACGCACGAGCGTGCTCTGCGCCGCCAGCCGCCGCGAGATGAGCCGCCGCCAGTGGCGCAGTGAGCACGACAGCACGGCGCGCTGGTACGGCCTCGGGTTGATCGCGGGCACGACCGGCGCATGGGACCACGTCGGCCACAGCGGCGGCTTCCCCGGCGTCATCACGCGCACCGCCTGCGTGCCCCAACACCAGCTCGCAGTGTCGGTGCTGACCAATGCCGCCGACGGCCTGTCGCACCAATGGCTCGACGGCGCGCTGCACGTGATGCAGGCGTTCGAGAAAAATGGCGCGCCGTCGCGACGCACGGCGCGTTGGCAGGGCCGCTTCTGGAACCTGTGGGGCGCATTCGATCTGCTGCCGATGGCCGGCTCGCGCGTCCTGCTCGCCAACGCCGGCCTGGCCAACCCGATGCTCGATGCGAGTGAGATCGAAGTGACAGGCACCGACCGCGGCCACGTCGCGCTCGGTGGCGGCTTTGCGAATCACGGCGAGCCGGTGCGCATCGAGCACGATGCGCGCGGGCGCATTCGGAGGGTGTGGCATGGCGGGATGCCGTTGGTGCGCGAGGCTGACGCGGTGAAGGCGCTGACTGCCGCGTCACGGCCGCGCCAGCGTTAGCCTAATCATCGTATGCACATCGCTATCCTCACCTTTCAAGGATTCAACGAGCTCGACTCGTTCATCGCGCTCGGGGTGCTCAACCGCATCAAGAAGCCGGGTTGGCGGGTGACGATCTGCTGCCCGCAGCCGACGGTCACGTCGATGAACGGCGTCACGGTGCATGCTCAATCGACACTGGCCGAGGCCCGCAGCGCCGATGCGGTCATCGTCGGCAGCGGTATCCGAACGCGAGAGATCGTCAACGAGTCGGCGATCATGAACGAGCTCGCGCTGGACCCCGCGCGTCAGCTCGTCGCAGCCCAATGCTCGGGAACGCTCGTTCTGGCCAAGCTCGGGCTTCTCGGCGCGGTGCCTGCGTGCACTGACCTCACCACGAAGCCGTGGGTGCTCGAAGCAGGCGTCGAGGTTTTAAATCAGCCGTTCTTTGCTCGAGGTAACGTAGCCACCGCCGGCGGCTGTTTTGCGTCGCCGTACCTCGCCGCCTGGATCATCGGCAGAACCGAGGGATTCGAAGCCGCGGCGAGCGCGCTCCACTACGTGGCGCCTGTCGGTGAGAAAGAAGACTACGTCGCGCGGGCAATGAAGGCTATTTCGCCGTACCTCTGATGTCGCGGCTCAACCCGGCTGCGGCTCGCAACGCACCTGGCTCTTCACCGAATTGGCGATGAAGCATTCTTCATGCGCTTTGTGGTGCAGCGCATCGAGCGCTTCGGGCGTTGGGCCGCGGCCCACGGCGAACGTCACCTTCGGCCGCAGCGTCACCTGCGACACCCACAGTTTGCCGGCGTCATTCTTCGTCATCACGCCTTCGGCGGCATCGCTGTAGCGATCGACCACATGCCCCGCCTTGGCGGCGAGCGACAAGAACCACAGCATGTGGCACGACGCGATCGAGGCGACGAGCATCTCTTCGGGGTCGATCGCGCTCGGGTCGGACCAGGGCAGCGGCACCGATGACACGGCCGATGAGCCCGGCATCACCGCACCGCCGTCGAAGCGCAGTTCATGGCGGCGGCTGTAGCGCTGGTCGGTGAAGGTCTCGTTCGCGCCGCGTTGCCACTGCACGTTGGCGCCGTAGATGTGAGCTGCACTCATGGTTTGATCTCCAGGAATTCAAGAACGGGGCCGAGGCTGCGTGCCGGGTCTTCTTCATGCGGCACATGGCCGAGGCCGTCGAGCACGACGGCGCGTGCGCCTTGGATGTCGCCAGCAAAGCGCTGTGCGTTGTCGACGGGAATGAGCCGGTCGGCGCCGCCCCAGAGCACGAGCGTCGGCACGGTGATCGTCTTCAGCCGCTCGACGGCCGCACCGGGTTCGAGCTGCTGCATTCGAAAACCCAGCGCGTGGCGGTTGCCTTCGCGCAGCGTCAGTTCGTAGTAACGATCGACCAACGCTTCGGTGATGCGCGCATCGTCTGCATAGACGTTGGCCACACTCGCTGCGACCAACACGCGCGGCAGCAGGTGTTCGCCGAGGCGGTTCGCCAGCGGGATGCGGGCGATGCGAAAGCCCAGCGGGATCGAGTCCGGCGTGAACGCATAGCCCGAGGCGTCGATCAGCAGCAAACGCGTGAAGCGCGCCGGCGCGAGCGTGACTGTCCGCCAGGCGATCTCGCCGCCGAGCGAGTTGCCGCCGATGACGGCGCGGTTCACTTTCAGCGCATCGAGCAAATCGAGCACGAAGCGCGCGTAGGCGTCGCCGCGGTAGTCGTCTGCCGCGTACTGGCCGGTGAACGGACCGGTGAGGCCGAAGCCCGGCAGGTCGAAGGTGATGACACGGCGCGTTTTCTTCAGCGTGCGCACCCAGCCTTCCCAGGTGTGCAGACTGGCGCCGGTGCCATGCAGCAAGACGATCGGCGACGGATCATTGCGCGGGCCTTCGTCGCGCAGGTGAACGATCTGCCCTTTGACGTCGATGAAATCCGAAGGCGGCGGCGC
>JANMHY010000181.1:0-3993 GCA_031375525.1 Burkholderiales bacterium | reverse complement strand
GTTCCCGTACGACGCGCTCCACAGTTACTCAATTGCCCCCTGGGCCCTGTTCTTTTGCCTCCTCCCCCCTGAATGGGGGTTGGCTGGGTGGGGCAACCCGGCCACCCGCGCCCCACCGCCCCCCCGCTCACTCCTTCCCCCAGCAAGGGGGAAGGCTGGGATGGGGGTCCTCGTCGCGGCCTGGACCCCCACCCCAACCCTCCCCCTTGCAGGGGGAGGGAGCAAATGCAGCCACCCGCTGACATGCAGCTCATCCACGACATCGCCCCTCTTCGCGCCGCGCTCGCCCAATCGCCACGTCCCGTGCTCGTGCCGACGATGGGCAACCTGCACGAAGGTCACCTGGCCCTCGTGCGCCAGGCCAAAGCGATCGCGCCGCCGGGCGCGCCGGTGGCGGCGACGATCTTCGTCAACCGCCTGCAGTTCCTGCCGCACGAAGACTTCGACCGTTATCCGCGCACGTTGGACAGCGATTGCGCGATGTTGAAAGCCGCCGGCTGCGATGTCGTCTTCGCGCCCGACGAGGCCACGCTGTACCCCGAGCCGCAGACCTTCAAGGTGGTGCCGCCGGCCGAGCTCGGCGACATTCTCGAAGGCCAGTTTCGCCCCGGCTTCTTCACGGGGGTGTGCACCGTCGTCGCCAAGCTGTTCAACATCATCCAGCCGGGCGCGGCGGTGTTCGGCAAGAAGGACTACCAGCAACTGATGGTGATCCGCCGCATGGTGGCGCAGATGGCGCTGCCGATCGACATCGTCGCCGGTGAGACGGTGCGCAGCGCCGACAGCCTGGCGCTGTCGTCGCGCAACGGCTATCTCAGCGATGCCGAACGCGTCGAAGCGCTGCGCTTGTCGCGCACGCTGCGCGGGGTGGCCGATGCTTGGAAACAAGGCCAGCGCGACGTGGCCGCGCTCGAAGCCGAGGCCATGCGCCAGCTCGCCGAGCACGGCTGGCAGCCCGACTACGTGGTGTTGCGCCGTCAGCGCGATCTGGGCGCGCCGGCGGGCGGCGATGCGCTGGTCGTGCTGGCCGCAGCGAGATTGGGTGCGACACGCTTGATCGACAACGTCGAGTTCGGCTGATCGTTGTCGAGCCAGCGCGCAGCCGCCGCGCCGATCGCCCAGCACAGCCAGGCCGACCACATCGTGTGGCTCGGAAAATGGGCTCCGCGCGCGAGCTGGGCCCAGCCGAAAACGAAGCCCACCGTCAGCGTGGTCGCCAACAGCGCCAGCGCCAGGCGTGGCCGGGTGCGTCGCCACTGAAAGTACAGCGGCAGGAAAGCAAAGGCCGCCACCGCGTGCCCCGACGGAAAGCAGTGCCCGGGTCCGCCGTCGCTGACACCGAGCATCCAGTGCGGCACGAAGTCGAACTTGCCGCCGAAGTCGTCGATGTCCCAGGGACAGCTCGTGCTGCTGAAGCGTTTCAGCGCCGGCACCGCAATCAGGCACAGCAGGACCACGCCGGTCCATGCCAGCCGCAAGCGGCGCGTCATGGCTTGCTTGTTGCCGAACAACGCCCAGCCGAAGACTGCTGCCAAGGCGACGCCGGAGACGACGCGTCCGCCGTTGTGCAGCACGCGCGAAAAGAACCAATGCCCGCGCAATGCAAAGCCGTGCACATCGGCATACAGGCCGGCCAGCACGAGGTCCCAGCCGCTGGCCTCCCAGCACAGCAGCAAGGCCAGCGCCGCCAGGGTGACGAGCAGATCGCGGCGCGGCAGCGCAGCGGCCTCGCCGAGCGGCATGGCTCGCGAAGCGTGCTTGGAGTCGTCGTGGGGGTTCATGGCTGGGTGCGGCAGTCGTGCGTGACGTCGAGGGCCGGCGTGTAGAGCGAGGTCTTGACGTCGAGCAGCGCCAGCACCGTGTGGAACAGGTTGTCGTGCGTTGCCGGCTGGCGGGCACGGGTGCGCAGGCAATCGGCGTTCAGGCCGGCGCTGCGGCCGAAACCGGCGGACCACCACATCACCATCGGCACCTGCGTCTGCTCGCGCGGCGCGATCACGAACGGCACGCCGTGCAGGAACAGGTTCTTCTCGCCGAGCGACTCGCCGTGGTCGGAGACGAACAGCAGCGCCGTGTCGACGTCGTTGGCATGCGCCGCCAGCGTGCCGATCAGCGTCGCCAGCACATGGTCGGTGTAGAGCAGCGCGTTGTCGTAGGCGTTGACGATCTCCTCGCGCGTGCAGCGGCCGAGATCGTCCTGGCGGCACACCGGCGTGAAGCGCTCGAAGGCCGGCGGGTAGCGGCGGTAGTACGACGGCCCGTGGTTGCCGAGCATGTGCAGCACCAGCAGTTGCGTGCCGTGGCTGTTGTGCAGCGCTCGCAATCGCCCATCAACGCCGCGCAGCAGGCCTTCATCGAGGCAGCGGTCGCCGTCGCACAGCCCGGGCGCGAGCGCGGCGCTGACGGTGTCGTGCGGCAGGCCTTCGCAGACGCCCTTGCAGCCGCTCTGGTTGTCGCGCCAGTGCACGGCCACGCCGGCGCGCGCGGCGACGTGCAGCAGCGACTCGCTGCCGCGGATGCGCGCCTCGTCGTAGTTGCGCCGGCCGACCGGCGCGAACATGCACGGCAGCGAAACCTCGGTGCTGGTGCCGCAGGCGGTGACGTCGTTGAAGTTGACTACCGGCGGTTGTGCCGAGGGCGCAACTTGCGCCAGTTGCGCCAGTTGCGCCAGTTGCGGCGTCGTCTGGCGGGCGTAGCCCGAGAGGCCCCAGTTGGCGGTGCGCGCTGTTTCGCCGACAACGAAGATCACCAGGCGTGGCTTGTCGCGGCCGGCCCAGCCCGGTCCCGGCGCGGCGTCCAGGCCGATCGCCTGGCGCGGCTGCGCCGCGCCGCGGGCTTCGGCAGCGAGCACGTTGCCGAGCGACCAGAGCGTGTTCAGCGGCGTCACCAGGTAGCGCATCTCCTTGTGGTTGCGCGACATCGCCGCCAGCGGCTGGAACTGCCACGCCAGCGCCAGCACCAGCACGCCGGCCGCACCGGCCAGCAGCAGCGCGCGGGCGCGCACGCGCTGGCCCCACGGCCGCACTTCGAGGCGCGTGAAGAACAGCAACACGATCGGCAGCGCGGCATAGAGCAGCAAGTCCAGGGCCAGACTCCACGTCAGCAGCTCGCGCGTCTCGGCCGGATCGGTGTGCAGCGTGTTGCGCACCATCGACGGGTCGATGACCACACCGTAGGCCTGCATGTAGTGCATCGCCAACGCGCCGACGAGGGTCAGCAGCGCCAGCAGCGGCTTGATCGTGTGGCGCGTGCCGACCAGACCGAGCAGCAGGGCCTGCAGCGCCATCAGCATCAGCGCCAGCGCGCCGACGAAGACCGCGTTGGCCAGCGCGTCCGGCGCCTGCGCGCGCAGTGCCGCAGCAAAGAACGGGCGGTTCAGCGCCAACGCCCAGAACACGCTGGCGACGAGGACCAGCTGTTCGCTGGAGATCGACAGGCGCGCGGGCAACCTGGTGGCGCGCGCAAGGGAGTCTTTGGACATAGGCCCGGTAGTGGGCCGCAGCCGCCTGAAGCGCGCCTGAAGCCAGCCCCGAGCGCCCCATCGCAGTGCTACCGTTCGTGACCATGCGCTTGCTACTGCTCGAAGACGACCCCACCCTCGGCGAGGGCCTGCGCGACTTCCTGCGCGCCGACGGCCACCGCGTCGATTGGTGCGTCTGCGTGGCCGACACCGCGGCGTTGCGCGACGAGCCCTACGACGCCTGGCTGGTCGATTGGCAACTGCCCGACGGCTCCGGCGTCGATTGGCTGATGGCGCGGCGGGCCCGCGGCGACGCCACGCCGGCGCTGTTGCTGACCGCGCGCGACGGTGTCAGCGACCGCATTGCCGGCCTCGACGCCGGCGCCGACGACTACCTCGTCAAGCCCTTTGCGCCTGAAGAGCTGGCAGCGCGGCTGCGCGCCGTCAGCCGGCGCAGCGGCGCCGGCGCCGCGCAAGCGCGCACGGTCTTCGGCGAGGTCAGCGTGGACCTGGCGGCGCGTACGGCCAGCGTC
>JANMHY010000137.1:0-4091 GCA_031375525.1 Burkholderiales bacterium | reverse complement strand
CGGCAAGGGCCCCGGCGTCGATCGCTGCTCCGATGTCTTCAAGCACGCCAACATGGCCGGCACCGCCCGGCACGGCGGCGTGATTGCGATCGCCGGCGACGACCATGTGAGCAAGAGCAGCACCGCACCGCACCAGAGCGACCATGTCTTCAAGGCCGCGGGCTTCCCGACGTTTTTTCCGTCGGACGTGCAGGGGATCCTCGACATGGGCCTGCATGCGTTTGCGATGAGCCGCTACTCCGGCCTGTGGACCGGCATGAAGACGATTCAGGAAGTCGTCGAGTCGTCGTCTTCCGTCTATGTCGATCCGGACCGCGTGAAGATCGTCATGCCCGAAGACTTCACGATGCCGCCCGGCGGCCTGCACATCCGCTGGCCCGATGCGCCGCTGGAGCAGGAAGCCCGGCTGATGGACCACAAGTGGTACGCAGCGCTGGCCTACGTGCGCGCCAACAAGCTGAATCACAACGTCATCGAAGGCCCGCGCGACAGATTCGGCATCATCGCCAGCGGCAAAGCCTACAACGACACGCGCCAGGCGCTGGCCGACCTCGGCCTCGATGACGCCACTTGCCGCGCCGTCGGCATCCGCCTGCACAAGGTCAATGTCGTCTGGCCCCTCGAAGCGACGATCACGCGCGACTTCGCGCTCGGCCTGCAGGAGATCCTGGTCGTCGAAGAGAAGCGCCAGGTCATCGAGTACCAGATCAAGGAAGAGCTCTACAACTGGCGGCCCGACGTGCGGCCGAACGTGCTCGGCAAGTTCGACGAGCCCGACGGCGACAACAGCGGCGGCGAGTGGAGCCGCTCCAACCCGAGCGACATGTGGCTGCTGCGCGCCAAGGCCGACCTGACGCCGGCGATCATCGCCAAGGCGATTGCCAAGCGCTTGAAGAAACTCGGCTTGGCGCCTTCGGGCAGCGATATCGCCGCGCGCATGGACCAGCGCATCGCCGTCATCGAAGCGCGCGAGAAGTCGCTCGCCGAAACGCCGTCCGGCGGCGCCGAGCGTGCGCCCTGGTTCTGCTCCGGTTGCCCGCACAACACCAGCACGCGCGTGCCCGACGGCTCGCGCGCGGTGGCCGGCATCGGCTGCCACTACATGGCGGTGTGGATGGATCGCAGCACCACCACCTTCTCGCAGATGGGGGGAGAGGGCGTGTCGTGGGTCGGCCAGCAGCCGTTCACGAAAGACAAGCACATCTTCGCCAACCTCGGCGACGGCACCTACTTTCACAGCGGCATCCTCGCCATCCGCCAGAGCATCGCCTCGGGCGTGAACATCACCTACAAGGTGCTTTACAACGACGCGGTGGCAATGACCGGCGGCCAGCGTGTCGGCGAGCGGCCCGAAGGGCACAGCGTTTTGCAGATCATGACCAGCCTGGTTGCCGAAGGCGTCAAGAAGCTGATCATCGTCACCGATGAGCCCGAGAAGTACGACGGCGTGGCATTGGCGGCCGGCGTCACGGTGCACCACCGCGACGAGCTCGATGCGCTGCAGCGCCAGTTCCGCGAACTCGAAGGCACGACGGTCATCATCTACGACCAGACCTGCGCGACAGAGAAGCGCCGTCGCAGGAAGCGCGGCACGATGGCGATTCCCGACAAGCGCGTCGTCATCAACGAGTTGGTCTGCGAAGGCTGCGGCGATTGCAGCGAGCAGAGCAACTGCCTGTCGGTCGAGCCGATCGAAACCGAGTTCGGCCGCAAGCGCCGCATCAACCAGAACAGTTGCAACCTCGACTACTCGTGCGTCAAGGGTTTTTGTCCGAGCTTCGTCACCGTCGAAGGCGGAACGTTGAAGAAGCCGAAGAAGGAGAAGAAAGGTGACCTCGCTGGGTTGCCGGCATTGCCCGACCCGGTGCTGCCGGTGGCAGAGCAGGCCTGGGGCATCATCGTCGGCGGGGTCGGCGGCACCGGCGTCATCACCGTCGGCCAGTTGCTCGGCATGGCCGCGCACCTGGAAGGCAAGGGCATCGTCACGCAGGACGCGGGCGGTCTGGCGCAAAAAGGCGGCGCGACCTGGAGCCACATCCAGATCGCCAACCGGCCCGAAGCGATCTTCACGACCAAGGTCGACACGGCGAAGGCCGATCTGATCATCGCCTGCGACTCGATCGTCGGCGCCAGCCGCTACACGCTCTCAGCTATGCAGGCTGGCCGCACTTACGTCGCGCTGAACACGCACGCCACGCCGACCGCCGCCTTCGTGCACGACGCCGACTGGCAGTTCCCGGCCTCGCAGTGCGAGAGCGCGATCAAACAGAGCGTGGGTGAGGCCCTCGTCGGCGCGTTCGATGCCGAACAGGCCGCCGTGCAGTTGGTCGGCGACTCGATCTACACCAACCCGCTGCTGCTCGGCTATGCGTGGCAGCAGGGGCGCGTGCCGCTGTCTCACGCCTCGCTGATGCGGGCGATGGAGTTGAACGGTGTGCAGATCGACAACAACAAAGCCGCCTTCGAGTGGGGCCGCCGCTGCGCGCACGATGTGGGCTCGGTGCAGGCCCTGTTCAAGACCGCGCAGATCATTCAGTTCGTCAAGAAGCCGTCGCTCGACGAGATGCTTGCCAAGCGCATCGACTTCCTCATCGGCTACCAGAGCGCCACGTATGCCGCGGACTACAAAACCTATGTGGAAAAGGTGCGCGCGGCCGAATCCCAGCTCGGCACCACCAAGCTGACCGAAGCCGTCGCCCGCTACCTGTTCAAGCTGATGGCCTACAAGGACGAGTACGAGGTCGCGCGCCTGCACACCGACCCGGCGTTCACGCAGAAGATCGCCGACATGTTCGACGGCGACGTGAAGCTTGTCCACCACCTCGCGCCGCCGGCGATTGCGAAACGCAACGCCAAGGGCGAGCTGATCAAGCAGCCTTTCGGGCCGTGGATGCGCACCGCCTTCAAGTGGCTGGCGAAGATGAAGGGTCTTCGCGGCACGGCGCTGGACCCGTTCGGCCGCAGCGAAGAGAGAAAGACCGAACGCGCACTGATCGGCGAGTACCGCGCCGCGATCGACGAGTTGCTGGCCTCACTCAGCGCCGACAAGCTGCCGCTGGCCGTGGAAATCGCGCGCATCCCCGAAGACATTCGCGGCTACGGCCATGTGAAGGAGCGCCACCTGAAAAGCGCGCGCGCCAAGTGGGCAGGCCTGACCGCGCGCTGGCGCGAGAGCGCGCAGGCTCGCGCGGCGTGACTTGACACGCGAGCCGTCCCCCGCGAATCCGGGGACGGCGTCACGCGGCGCGCTCACGAAGTGCCAACAAGTTCACGTTCGGCCGCGTGCAGAGCCGTCGTCGCTGTCGCACGAGACCCACAGGCGATTCCTGACCCTCAGTCGGGGGCTGTGTTGACACCAGCAGCACCACCACACTCCGCTCCCATAAACAACGGCACAGGGAGCCCAGTTCATGCGCAACGCAATCAAGACTCTGCTCGGCGTCACCACGATGGCCATCGCCGGCATCGCCGCCGCCGGCCCCGTGTCCGGCCAAGGCACTTGGGAAACGACGCTGCAAGCGCGTGACCTCGACGGCAACGGCACGACCGACGCCTACTACGACACCTCGCTGAACATCAGCTGGCTGGCCAACGCCAACGTCATCGGCCAGGCCAACTTCGACACGGCCAGAACCTGGGCCAATGGCCTCGACGTGGCCGGCGTCACCGGCTGGCATCTGCCGACCATCCATATCGACACCTGCGGCGCCGCCGGCTTCGGCGCGACGTTCTGGAACGGCGGCGGCATCTGCGGCTACAACGTGCAAGCCAACACGTCGGACATGGCGCACATGTACATGACGACGCTGGCCAATGCGAGCTACTCGGGCTTCACCGACACCTACGGCAACGGGCCCGGCCTGTCGGCGCCGCTGCTCGAAAACACCGGCCCCTTCAGCAACCTGCAAGCCTATGGCTACTGGTTCTCGCTGGACTACGCCGTCAGCCCGTGGACCGGCGTGGCCGACACCACCGAGGCCTGGCGCTACAGCTTCTACGCCGGCCGTCAGGACAACCTGGCCAACAACGACCTGCTCTTCGCCTGGGCGGTCCATGACGGCGACGTCGGTCAGATCACTGCGGCCGTGCCC
>JANMHY010000127.1:0-1862 GCA_031375525.1 Burkholderiales bacterium | reverse complement strand
GTGACGATGCCGCAGGCCCAGGCGCTGGCGCCGTCCTTGAGTTGCGCCAGTTGTTCAGCGCTGCGCCAGCCGCGGCGGGCTATTGCGGAGCGCAGCAACGCCAGCGGATGGCGGCGCAGCGTGAGCCCCGTGCTGGCGTAGTCGAGCGCGATGGCTTCGCCTTCCGGGGCTTCGAACAGGTCGGGTTGTTCGCTTGGGCGTTCGATGATCGGCGCGTCGGCGAGCAGAGATTTTTCCGGGCGGCCTTGTCCTGCCGCACTCCAGAGCTGGCGGCGGCGGTGGCCGGCCAGCGATTGCAGCGCGTCGGCATGGGCCAGGGTTTGCAAGTCGCGCGCGTCGAGCTGCGCACGGCGGGCCAGGTCATCGACGCTGGCGAAGGCGCTGATGCGGCGCGCTTGCGTGATGCGTTCGGCTGCGGGTTGCGCAAAGCCGCTGACCATGCGCAGGCCCAATCGGATCGCCGGTTGCGCACCACCATCGCTTCTTCTCTCCATCGAACAATCCCAATCGCTCGCGCTCACATCCACTGCACGCACTTCCACGCCATGCCGCTTCGCGTCCTGCACCAGTTGCGACGGCGCATAAAAACCCATCGGCTGCGAGTTCAGCAACGCGGCGACGAAGATCGCCGGCTCGTGGCACTTCATCCACGAGCTCACGTAGGCGAGCAGCGCAAAGCTGTAAGCGTGGCTCTCCGGAAAGCCGTATTCGCCGAAGCCGCAGATCTGCTGGAAGATGCTGTCGGCGAACGCGGCCTCGTAGCCGCGCGCGGCCATGCCGTCCTTGATGCGCTGCTCGAACTGATCGACATGGCCGTCGCGCCGCCACGCCGCCATCGCGCGCCGCAACTGATCCGCCTCGCCCGGCGTGAAGCCGGCGGCGATGCTGCAGATCTGCATCACCTGCTCCTGAAAAATCGGCACACCGAGCGTGCGGCCGAGCGCGACGTCGAGCGCGGGGTACTTCGACGGTTCGTGTTTGCCGGCCGCCTTGGCCTCGCGCCGCTTCAGGTACGGATGCACCATGCCGCCTTGAATGGGGCCCGGCCGCACGATGGCGACTTCGATCACCAGGTCGTACAGCGTGCGCGGTTTCAGGCGCGGCAACATGCTCATCTGCGCGCGGCTTTCAATCTGGAAGACGCCGACGGTGTCGGCCTTGCAGACCATGTCGTAGGTGGCTTTGTCTTCGCGCGGAATGTCCTGCATGCGCCACGGCTTGCCGTGCCACAACGTCATGAAAGCGAGGGCGCGGCGGATGCAGCTCAGCATGCCGAGGGCGAGCACATCGACTTTCAACAAGCCGAGCGATTCGAGATCGTCCTTGTCCCACTGGATGACGCGGCGGTCGGCCATCGCGGCGTTTTCGATCGGCACCAGGCGACTGAGTTTGTCGCGCGCGATGACGAAGCCGCCGACATGCTGCGACAGGTGGCGCGGAAAACCTTGCAGCGTGGTCACCAGCGCCATCCATTGCTGCACGACCATCGCCTGCGGGTCGAGGCCGGCTTCGAGCAAGCCGCGCTGCAGGCGGCTGGCGTCGTCGAACCAATGCACCGAGCGCGCGACGGCGTCGATCGGGCCCTCGTCGAGGCCGAGGGCTTTACCGACATCGCGCACCGAACCGCGTGTGCGGTAGGTGGAGAGCGCCGCGGCCAAGGCGCAACGCTGGATGCCGTACTTGCCGTAGATGTACTGGATGACCTCTTCGCGCCGCTCGTGCTCGAAGTCCACATCAATGTCCGGCGGCTCGTTGCGCTCGCGGCTGATGAAGCGCTCGAACAGCAGCGTCGTCTGCGTCGGGTCCACCTCGGTGATGCCCAGGCAGTAGCACACCGCCGAGTTCGCCGCCGAGCCGCGGCC
>JANMHY010000099.1:0-2525 GCA_031375525.1 Burkholderiales bacterium | reverse complement strand
GGCTCTTCAGCGACAGCCGCGCGTTGGCCAGCACCATCGGGATGTGCAGCGCCTGGGCGCGCGCCATCAGGTTCGGCCAGATCTCGGTTTCCATGATGATGCCGACCGCCGGGCGGTAGCGCTTCAAAAAGCGCCGCACCGCGCCCGGCGTGTCGAACGGAAACCAGGCCTGATCGTCCTCATGCTCGAGCAGTTCGAGCCCGGCCTGGACGCCGGTGGCGGTACTGCACGTCAGCAGCAGGCGCATCTCCGGCAACTCGGTGCGCAGCGCCTGGATCAGCGGCCCGGCAGCGCGCGTCTCGCCGAGCGACACCGCATGCACCCAGACCACGCCACCGCGGCCGCGGCGCGGCTTGTAGGCGTAGCGGCCCAGGCGCTCGCCCAGACGCTTGCGGTACACCGGCTCCTTGCGTCCCTTCCACCACAGGCGCGCCAGGTACGCCGGCGTCAGCAGACGCAGGACGAGCGAGTACAGCCCGCGGATCAGGGTTTCGAGCATTGCACGAAGAGATGCTGCCCAGCGCCGGGCCGCTCCCAAGCGGCCAGCGGCCCTGCAGGCCGCGGCGTTGCGAGACGCAACGCCTCCTCGTGCCGTCCAAGCCCGCGCAGGCGGGCTTGGAGCCGCGGCACTCGGCCCCTCGGGGGGCGACGCCGCAGGCGTCTTGGGGCTGTCATTTAGTGGGCAGCGGCGGCCACTTTGGCGTCGGGCTTGACTGATTTGAGCGCCGTCATCATGACCGCTTCGATGCGGTGCAGCGCTTCCTGCGTGTGGCCCTCGAAGCGCAGCACCAGCACCGGCGTCGTGTTGCTGGCGCGGATCAGGCCAAAGCCGTCGGGCCAATCGACGCGCACGCCATCGATCGTGTTGACCTCGGCGCCGTCGAAGGTCAAGCGGCCGTCGGCAAAGCGTGCCTGCAGCTCGGTGACCATGCGGTGGTGCTCGCCTTCTTCGCACGGCACGTTCAACTCGGGCGTGTTGAAGCTGGTCGGCAGCGCGTTCAGCACGGCGCTCGGGTTCTTGCTGCGCGACAAAATTTCGAGCATGCGCGCCGCGCAATACGTCGCGTCGTCGAAGCCGTACCAGCGCTCGCCGAAAAAGATGTGGCCGCTCATCTCGCCGGCGATCGGCGCTTTCAGCTCGGCCATCTTGGCCTTGATCAGCGAGTGGCCGGTCTTGTAGATCATCGGCACACCACCGGCGGCGCGGATCGCCGGCGCCAGGCGCTGCGTGCACTTGACATCGTAGATGACGGTCGCGCCTTTGTTGCGCGAGAGCACATCGGTGGCCAGCAGCATCAACTGGCGGTCGGGGTAGATGATCTGGCCGTCCTTGGTGACGAGGCCCAGGCGGTCGCCGTCGCCGTCGAAGGCGATGCCGAGTTCGGCGCCGGTGGACTTCACGCGCGCGATCAGCTCGGCCAGGTTCTCCGGCTTGCTCGGGTCCGGGTGGTGGTTGGGGAAGTCGCCATCGACCTCGGAGTACATCTCGTCGACCGTGCAGCCGAGCGCGCGCAGGATCTGCGGCGACGACGCGCCCGGAATGCCGTTGCCCGAATCGACGACTATTCTCATCTTGCGCGAGAGCTTGGCGTCGCCGGCGATGCGCGCCGTGTATTCGGCGCCGATGTCCATCTTGGCCGTGCGACCCTTGCCCGTCGTGTAGTCGTCGGCCTCGATGCGCGCCTTCAACCGCTGGATCTCGTCGCCGTAGATGGCGCGCCCGGCCATCACCATCTTGAAGCCGTTGTAGTCCTTCGGGTTGTGGCTGCCGGTGACCTGGATGCCCGAGCGGCAACCGTGCTTGGCGCGAGTCGCTGCCACGTAGTACAGCATCGGCGTCGTCACTGCGCCGAGGTCCACCACGTCGAGGCCGGTCGAGGCCAGCCCCTTCATCAGCGCCGCCACCAGGCCCGGCCCCGACAGCCGCCCGTCGCGGCCCACGGCCACCGCCTTTTCGCCGGCCTTGACGGCCTCGGAGCCGAAGGCGCGGCCGAGGTGTTCGGCAAAGCGCTCGTCGATGGTCTGGCCGACCACCCCGCGGATGTCGTAGGCCTTGAAGATCGAGGCGGCAACTTGCATGGGGTTCTCCTTTTGTCCTCCGAACGATTGTAGGCAGGCCTTGCCGTTCATCGGCCGCGCCCACGTGCACATGTTCAAGGGCATGAGGCCGGCCCGGTAGGGCCTATCCATGGCGGCCGAATCGGCGTAAGTTCGGCGGCAGGCCAGGCCCATGCCGCGCCGCCTGTCGAGGAGAGCTGTCGTGAACCGCAATGCCGTACTGCCCACGTTCCGCCTCCAGACCGGCACCTCGATCGCGCAGGCCGAGCCCTGGCAAACGCAGCCGGTGACGCTCGACTCGCCAGCGGTGTCGGTGATGACCGACCTGTCGCGCGTCAAGGCGGCCACGGTGCACCCGCAGGCGCAACTGCGACAGGCCGAGCAGGCGATGATCTACCTCGGCGTGCGCATGCTGTTCGTCGTCAGCGAGATGCCGCAGGTCGAAGGCCTGGTGACGACGACCGACC
>JANMHY010000056.1:0-2430 GCA_031375525.1 Burkholderiales bacterium | reverse complement strand
CGATGTCTCTCGCGCGGCAGGATTCACACGCGACATCCGCCGCTACTGGCCTGCGCTGCCCGACAACGCGCTCGCGCCGGCTTACAGCGGCTTGCGCCCAAAGATCGTCGGGCCGGGCGAGCCGGCGGCGGACTTCCGCATCGATGGGCCACAGACGCACGGCGTGCGCGGACTCGTGAATCTGTTCGGCATCGAGTCGCCGGGGCTCACGGCGTCGCTGAGCTTGGCCGCGCGGGTGCTCAGTGCTTGCGGCCCGTAGCGTTGGCCAGCACATCGGCCCCCGTCATCCCGGCAAACAACTGCGCCGCCTTCAACTTGATCTCCAGCAGCTCGTTGGCGTTGACCGAGAACTGCCCGGTCGTCTTGTTGACCTCGACGCTGAACTCGACGTCCTTGCCGCTGTGGGTCAGCGTGCCGCTGGTGAATTCGTAGTCGGCGCTGTCCCAGGGCAGGCCGCGCTTGGCAACGTCCCAGTCCTTGTATTCGACCTTCAGGATGTCGCCGCTGGCCAGGTCGAGCAGACCCGTGCCGTGAATGATCTCGTCGCTTTGCTCGACCGTGACCGCGATGGGTACTTTCAGCTCCATGGCTCGTCTCCCCGTGTTGTCTGTGATGCGAGATTTTCGCTCACGCGCCGCGGCCTCATGCCGCCACCCGCAGCTTGACGCTGCGCCCAACGCGCGCGGCGAGTGTCACCAGCATGTCGAGGCTGAATTTGTCGTGCTTGCCACGAACGAGATCGGACACGCGCGATTGCGTGATGCCCAACGCGTCGGCCGCCTGCGCCTGCGTCCAGCCACGCGACTCGATCAGCTTGCGCAGTGTGGCCATCAGTTGCGCGCGCAGCGTGAGCACGGCCACCTCATCGGGCGGTAGGCCGAGATCGGCAAACACATTGCCTGACGAGGCAGTGATCCGGGATTTCATCGCTTTGCAATCTCCTTGTAGCGAAGGCGGGCCAGATCCAGGTCAGCCTGCAGAGTGCGTTGTGTCTTTTTGCCGAAGGCGTGCAGCACGTACACCGCGGTGCCGAACTTGGTCACGTACATCACGCGCCATGCACCGCCGGCGCGGATGCGAATCTAGCGCACACCCAGCCCCACGTCATTCATCGGCTTCCAGTCCGATGGCTCCAGCCCGTTCTGCACCTGCCACAACTCAAAGCCCGCCGCGCGTTTGGCCGCGAGCGGAAACCGGGACAAGTCTTCAAGACTGGTGCCGACAAAGCGAAGCAACTTCACGTCATTACTATCTAGGTATTTGTATAACTTGTCAAGCCACCGCTCTTTTCCAAAGAGGCGTAAGTTCGGCTCTCCAAGCCCGACCCACAACTGTCGGCCGCAGCCGGCGCGCAGGAGACCGCAATGCCCGAACGACATCCAGAGCTCGATGCGATCGTGATCGGCGCCGGCCAGGCCGGGCCGTCGATGGCGGCGCGTTGCGCCCGTGAGGGCTTGAAGACGGTGCTGATCGAGCGTGGGCCGCTCGGCGGCACCTGCGTCAACAACGGCTGCGTGCCGACAAAAACATGGGTCGCCAGCGCACGCGCGGCGCAGGTGGCGCGGCGCGCGGCCGAGTGGGGCGTCGTGCTCGATGCGCCGGTGCGCGTGGACATGGCCGCGGTGCGGGCGAGGAAGGACAAGATCATCGCGGCCTCGCACCACTCGCTGGCCAGTTGGCTCGGCAGCACGACCAACCTGACTGTGGTGCAGGGCGAGGCGCGCTTCACTGGGCCACGCACGCTGCAGGTCGGCGACACCGAGTACACCGCGCCGCGCATCTTCTTGAATGTCGGCGGCGCGCCGCTGCGCCCGGCGATGCCGGGCCTGGCCGACGTGCACGCGCTCGACAATCGCGGCATCCTCGAACTCGACCACCTGCCGGAGCATCTCGTCGTCATCGGCGGCAGCTACATCGGCCTCGAGTTCGCGCAGATTTTTCGCCGCTTCGGCTCGAAGGTCACGGTCTGCGAAATGGGGCCGCGCATCATTGCGCGCGAAGACGAAGAGGTGTCGACGGCCGTTGCACAGGTGCTCGAACGCGAGGGCATCGTCATCCGCGCCAACGCCAAGTGTTTGTCGGTCGCGCGCGAGGGTGCGAACGGCGTGCGCGTGCACACCTCGTGTGAAAGCGGCGAGCCCGACGTGGTCGGCTCGCACCTGCTGCTGGCCGTCGGCCGCACACCCAATACAGCCGGCCTCGGCCTCGAAGCGGCCGGCATCGCCACCGACGCGCGCGGCTTCATCACCGTCGACGACCAGTTGCGCAGCAGCAGCGCCGCCGGCGTCTGGGCGCTGGGCGACTGCAACGGCCGAGGCGCTTTCACCCACACCTCGTACAACGACTTCGAGATCGCCGCTGCCAACCTGTTCGACGACGACCCGCGACGGATCAGCCAGCGCATCCCCGTCTACGCCCTCTTCACCGACC
>JANMHY010000055.1:0-12343 GCA_031375525.1 Burkholderiales bacterium | reverse complement strand
CCCTGGCCGTGATCGACGATCACCGTGTTGCCGTTGAAGAAGTAGTCACCGCTGTCCTGCACCTCGCCGGCAGCGGCGGCGAGCACCGGCGTGCCCGTGGGCGCGGCGATGTCCATGCCGCTGTGCGGATTGCGCGACTGGCCGTTGAAGACGCGGCGCAGGCCGAACGACGACGAGCGCGGCCCGCTGGTCGGCGTCACCAGGCGCAGCGTCGCGGGCGGGCGGGCGCTGAAGCGGCGCAGCACCTCGGCCAAGTGCACACGCTCGCGCTCGTAGCGCGCCAGGTCCTTCGGCGACAGCTCGACATGCTTGGGCGCCACCGCCAGCCGCTGCTCGGCGTACTGCTTGCCTTGCAAGGCGAACACCACCTCGCGCGTCTGGCCGTCAGCGCCCTGCACGGCCAGCGACTGCGGCTGTGCCGCGTCGGCCGACAGACCGATGCCGACGACCGCGACCCAGGCTTCGTCGCGCGCCACCACCAGCACCGGCTTGCCGACGAAGCTCGCCGACGGTCGCGGCGCCGACGCCGCACCGAGTTCGACGACGGCCACGCCGCCGGGCACGGCTTCAGCGGTGGGCAGCAGGAGTGCGGCGCGGGATGCGGTTGGCAGCGTCCAGCCGCTGGCGGCGAGCGCTGCAATGGCTGTGCGTCGTTGCATCACGGCATGGTAGCGGCGCCGCGCAAAGTTCACTTCGGTAGCCGGGGCACCGCGTAGCGCGCGGCAAAGGTCTATTCGCCGCGGTCAGTGTCCTGCGGAGGATTGAAGTTCAAAGCGTAGGCCGGCGACATCAGCTTGCGCAAAGCCGGCCAGCGTTTGGTCCAGAACAGCCCCGCGGGTATCAGCGATGGGTCAATGGCATCGGCGACGTGCAGAAAAAAACGGCGCGCGACCTTGCGGCCTGCGTCCTGCACAGCCATGCGCTCGATGGCCGAGACGTAGCCTTGCAGCGGACTGCGGTGCGCGGTGCCCACGACTTTGCCTGCCGACGACTCGTGACGCAGGAACTCACGCACCGCATCGATCGCCATCGACAGTTGCATCACGCCTTTCGGGTTCTGCTTTTCGGCAAGCTGGTAGAGGTTCGACAGGCGGCTCTGCAGCACGTCCAGCGGATGCATGACGAGGAAGACATGCTTGCCGAGCGTTGCCTCGACGGCGCGCTCGCGCACCTGGCCGGCTTGCAGACCCAGCACGGTGTGGATCACATCGACGTTGACGGCTTCTTCGTCGGAGATGTCCAGACTGGCTTGACCGACCAGCGGGGTCAGCGACTTCTGATGCGGATAGTGAGCCGAGCCGCCGATCGCCTTTGCAAACCGATCGACCACGCCGCGATCAGCGGCAGAGGACACCAGAAAGTCGGTGTCGTGCGAAATCGCAGCCACGCCGTCGGGCAAGGTCAGACCGAAGCGATGCATCCAGAAGCCGAGCGACTGACCGCCGACCAGCACCACTTCGTTTCCTGCCACGCGCAGCAGCTTTTCGATGACCGCGGGAGGCGTGACCGCCTCGCTCTTGCGGCCGGCTACCAAGACTTGCCGGCGCCGAACGCGGCGGCCGGGAAGCTGAGCTTGGCTCGCTGGGCCAGGCGCGCGGGAATCGCAATCAAGCTGTCGGCACTGCGGCGGCCCGCCGCCACGTCGGCTTCCAACCTGGCGTGCCGCAGCGCGGCGCGGTTGTGGGAGTCACGCGAATCAGGCTCGGCCCAAGCCACGACCTTCGTCTGCGCTTGCAGCAAAGCCAGGGTTTGCTCGGCCGTGAGGCCGAGCTCAACGCGCATGCCCAACCGCACCCAGTGTTCGATCTGCTGGGCCAGAGAGCGGTTCATGCCTTGCGCCACCCGTTGGGCGGCTTCGTAGCATTCGTCCGAGATGCGGATCGATTGGGCCATGCCCAAACGATATGTGGCAATCTGCCACATGTCAATCCGTGCGCGTGAATCTCACCGCGCCGCCAGCAACTTCTCCACCGCCGCCACGATCCGCTTGTCCTGCGGCGCCACGTCGCTGGCAAAGCTGGCCACGACCACGCCCCGCCGGTCGATCAGGTACTTGTGGAAGTTCCATTGCGGCTTCTGGCCGGTGGCTTTGGCGAGTGCGGCGTACAGCGGGTGCGTGCCGGCGCCGACGACGCTGATCTTGTTGAACATCGGGAACTGCACGCCGTAGAAGTTGAAACAGGTCTCGGCGATCTTCTTCGCATCGCCCGGCTCCTGGCCGCCGAAGTCGTTGGCCGGAAAGCCCATCACCACCAGGCCCTGCGCCGCGTACTGGCCGTGCAACGCTTCGAGGCCCTTGTACTGCGGCGTGTAGCCGCATTGGCTGGCGGTGTTGACCACCAGCAGCACCTTGCCGCCGTACTGGCACAGCGCCTGCGGCTTGTCGTCCTGCAAGCGGTTGATGGTGTGCTGCAGCAGCGCCGGGCAGGCGGCCTCGGTTTGCGCTGCGGCCGGTGCACCAACCACGATGGCGGCGAACAGGGCAAAGAGGCGTTTCATCGGCAAGGCTCCAGGGTGTTGTTTCCATGTTGCCGCAGATCGATCGTCCGTGGTGCACTACGGTGTATTCACATTCGAGGAGCTGCCATGGGCGACCAACGGCTGATGCATGAAAAGGACGCGCCGAAGGCGTGAGCCCCTTGGTACGCCCCGCCACCGTGGCCGTGGTCATCACGACCTACAACCACGCGCGCTTTCTGCTGCAAGCCCTGCACAGCGTGATGGCGCAAGCGCAGCGCGCCGACGAAATCCTCGTCATCGACGACGGCTCCACCGACGATCCCGCGGCCGTGGCCGCGCCCTGTGCCGGTGTGACGCTCATCCGGCAGCACAACCAGGGCCTCGCGGCCGCACGCAACACCGGCTTGCGCGCGGTGCGCAGCGACAAGGTGATCTTTCTCGATGCCGACGACCGGCTGCTGCCCAACGCCATCGCCGACGGTCTGGCCTGCTTTGCCGCGGCGCCGCAATGCGCACTGGTCTTCGGCGCGCACCGGCGCATCGACGAGGGCGGGCAGCCGCTCGGCGGCATCGTCTATCAGCCCGTCGGCCCACAACCGTACCTCGACCTGCTGCGCGGCAACGCGATCGGCATGCACGCCACGGTGATGTACGACCGCGCGCGCCTAATCGAGCTCGGCGGCTTCGACCCGGCGTTGAAACGCTGCGAGGATTACAACGTCTATCTGCGCATAACCCGCTCGGCGCCGGTTTCATCGCACCCGAACCCCGTGGCCGAGTACCGCTGGCACGGCAGCAACATGTCGTCCAACCACCGCGAGATGCTGTCGTGGGTGTTGCGCGTTCACGCGCGCGAGAAACAAGCTGCACTCGCGCTCGAAGCGTCGGCCACCGCCTGGCGGCACGGCCGCTGGGTGTGGCGCAATTACTATGCAGATCAGATCCTCGGCGCCACCCGCAAGCGCTGGACCGAGGAGCATTCGATCGGGAGGGCGGTGCATGGGGTGTTGGAGGCCGTGAGCGCGTCGCCGAGCACGACGCTGCGCGCGCTGGTACGTGCAGCGCGCCGACGCCTGGGCCGTCATCCACCGGCAAGCGCCGGCGATCAGCCGCGCCGCGCTCTCGGCTCGGTGAGCTTTGGCGATATCGGCGACGTGAGGCCGATCAGCGACGACTTCGGCTTCGATCGCGGCACGCCGATCGATCGCTTCTACATCGAGCGCTTCCTGCGCGACAACGCGGCCGACATCGCCGGCCGCGTGCTCGAGGTCGGCGACGATGCCTACAGCCGCCGCTTCGGCGGCCCGCAGGTGATGCAGCAGGATGTCCTGCATATCAGCGCCGACAATCCTGCCGCGACCCTCGTCGGTGATCTGTCGCAAGCCGGCACCTTGCCCGCCGACGCGTTCGACTGCCTCGTGCTCACGCAGACCTTGCACCTCATCTTCGACCTGCGCGCCGCCGTTGCAGAAATGCAGCGCGGCCTGAAGCCCGGCGGCGTCGTGCTGCTGACGGTGCCGGGCATCAGCCCGATCGATCGCGGCCAGTGGGGCGCCGGCTGGTTCTGGTCGCTGACCGCCGCGTCGGCGACGAGACTGTTCGGCGAGGTCTTCGGCGCGGCCCACGTCCGCGTGCAAAGCCACGGCAACGTCTTCGCCGCCACGGCCTTCCTGCAAGGGTTGGCGGTCGAGGAGATCGACACGGCGAAGCTGTCGTTTCACGACCCGAGCTATCCGGTCATCGTGACGGTGCGCGCGCAGAAGGTGGCCGCGTGATCACCAACGCCGGCCACGCGCTGCGGCGGGCCTGGCACCGGCTCGCCGATGCCGCCGCGCCGCCGCCTGTGATCCTGATGTACCACCGCATCGCGCAGGACGCGCAGGACCCGTGGCAGCTCTGCGTCTCGCCGGCGAACTTTGCTGCGCAGATGCAGGTCATCCGGCAGCGACGCCGGCCGATGCGTCTGGCCGAGCTGACGCGGCAGCTCCAGCAAGGCCAATGCCCGCGCGGCGCTGTCGTGATCACGTTCGACGACGGCTACCGCGACAACCTGCTGACCGCCCTGCCCGTGCTCGAAGCCAACGACGTGCCGGCGACGGTGTTCTGCACCGCGGGCTACATCGGCGTCGAGGAGCCGTTCTGGTGGGACCGGCTGGCGACGCTGTTGTTGGCGCCCGAGCGGTTGCCGCCAACGCTGGCGCTCGACGTGAACGGCCAGCAGTGGCGCAAGGATGTGGGCCGTGCCGAAAGCTACCCCGCAGCAGAGCGCGCATCGGACCGGAGCGCCACGAGCGACAGCACCGATGCCAGCCCGCGGCTGGCCCTCTACCGCGAGGTCTGGGGCTGGTTGCGTCCGCTGGCCGATGCCGATCGCGCGCTGGCGTTGGCGGCCATTGCCGGGTGGAGCGCAGACGCTGGCGCTGACGAGACGCCGATTGCACTGTCGCATCAGCAACTGTCGGCACTCGCCGCCAGCCCGTTGATCGAGATCGGCGCGCACTCGGTGACGCACGCGGCCTTGCCCGCGCTCGCGCCGCAACAGCAGCGCCATGAGATCGGGCAGAGCAAAGCGCAGTTGGAGGCGATGATCGGCCGGCCGGTGCTGAACTTCGCCTACCCCTTCGGCGACCAGAGCAACCAGACCGCAGCGTTGGTTCGAGACGCCGGCTTCCACTCGTCGTGCACCACCGCAGCCGGCGCGGTGCGTACAGGGACCGACCTTTTTCAATTGCCGCGCATCGGCGTCGGCGACTGGGACGGCCAGACGTTTGCCCAGTCGCTGCGGGGAATGCGCTGATGCCGCGCCCGCCCGCGGTCTCGGTCATCGTCTGCTTTCTCAACGAAGCGCCGTTCCTCGCCGACGCGGTGCACAGCATCGTCGGCCAGACTTTCGCCGACTGGGAGCTGTGGTTGGTCGACGATGGCTCCACCGACGGCAGCAGCGCCATCGCGCGGCAACTGGCCGCCGCGGATCCCGATCGCATGACCTACGTCGAGCATGCGGGCCACGTCAACCTGGGCCTCAGCGCCTCGCGCAACACCGGCATCGCTCGCTCGCGCGGCCGCTATATCGCCTTGCTCGATGCCGACGATGTGTGGTTTGCGAACAAGCTCGAAGAGCAGACGGCGATTCTGGAGCGGCACAGGGACGTGGCCCTGGTCATGGGCGCGTCGCTGTACTGGCGAAGCTGGTCCGCTGCGTCGAAGGGTGCGGACATCGTGGTGCCGATCGGCGCCGAGCACGACGCGGTCATCGCACCGCCGCAGCTCATGACGACGCTCTACCCACTCGGTGCCGGCGCCGCCCCGCCGCCGTCGAACCTTTTGCTGCGCCGGGACGTGGTGCAGCAGGTCGGCGGCTTCGAAGCCTCGTTTCGCGGGCCGCTGATGCTCTACGAGGACCAGGCGTTCCTGTCGAAGATCTACCGCCGCCACCCGGTGTACGTGGCCAGTGCGTGCTGGGATCGTTATCGCCAGCGCCCGGACTCGATCGTTGCCACCAACATGGCAGCCGGCCGCTATTGGCAGGTCCGCTTGCACTTTCTGCGCTGGCTCGAGCAAGACCTGGCGCGCAGCGGGCCGGCGCTGCCGGCCGTGCAAGCTGCTCTGAGCCTTGCGATTCGGCGGGCGCGCGCGAAGTCGGCGCTGGTCCCGTGGGCGAGCGCGGCGCGAAGGCTCTTGCCGGCAGCGCTGTACCAGCGGCTGCGGCGATGGCGTTGAGCACCGACACGGCCGACGCCCATCCCCAATCTGGGGGCGTCGCCGTGCCGCTGCCTCACGTAGAGTGAAACGCAGCGTGCACTCCGAACCCACCCTTGCTGCGGCGTCGATCGAAGACGGGCCGGCCAACGACGGCGTGTGGCACGTTGCGCTGGCCGACAGCGGCGATTACACGCTGCCCGACGCAGGCCCCGGCATGGTGGTCTTCTGGTGGCTCGGCCGGCCTGTCGGGCATCGTTTGATCGACAGCGCAGCCACAGCGCCGCGCAGCGGACGCATCAGCGCCGGCGCGCTGGCGCAGATTCGCGCCGAAGAACGCGCCGCGCCGCGGCCGCAGCACGCAGCCAGCGTCGTCATCTGCACGCGCGACCGTGCCGAGGCGCTGCGACAGTGCCTGGCGTCGCTGCCC
Organism: Burkholderiales bacterium; assembly: GCA_031375525.1. Lineage (GTDB taxonomy): Bacteria > Pseudomonadota > Gammaproteobacteria > Burkholderiales > Burkholderiaceae_C > CADEEN01. The sequence continues at coordinate 5,754 of JANMHY010000055.1, read as the reverse complement.
CATCAAACGCTTGCGCCGCGCGAAATCATCGTCGTCGATAACGCCTCGCGCGATGCGCAGACGCGCGAGGTGGCGTTGGCCGCCGGCGCGACCTACCTGCGCGAGGACCGGCCCGGCCTGGACTTCGCGCGCAACACCGGCGCGCGCCATGCCACGTCGCCGATCGTGGCCTACACCGACGACGACGTGATCCTGCACCGCACCTGGCTCGAGCGCCTGGTGGCGGCCTTCGACAGCCCGCAGATCGCCGCCGTCACCGGCCTCGTGCTGCCGGCCGAGCTGGCCACCGAATCGCAGCGCCATTTCGAGGCGCACTGGAGCTTCGGCCGCGGTTATGTGCGGCAAGACTTCGACAGCGCACGCTTCGCCGCGGCGCACGACGGCGTGTTCCCGGCGTGGGAGATCGGCGCCGGCGCCAGCATGGCGTTTCGGCGCGAGGTCTTCGAGCGCATCGGCTATTTCGACGAACGCCTGGACGTCGGTCGAGCGGGCTGCTCCGGCGACTCCGAGTTCTGGTACCGCGTGCTGGCCAACGGCCTCGATTGCCGCTACGAGCCGCGCTCGGTGGCGTTCCACTTCCACCGCCGCACGCTCGACGGCCTGGCGCACCAGATTCACCAGTACATGCGCGGCCACGCCGCGGCCCTGCTGGTGCAGCACGAACGCACCGGCATCGCTGCGAACAGACACCGCGCGCTGGTGCACATGCCGCGCTGGTATGCCGGCCGGCTCTTGCAGCGTTTGCGCGGCGCGCGCTTGCCGCAGGACCGTTTTCTGCGCGAGGAGGTGCTGGGTTATTGCTCCGGCCTGTGGTTCTACCTGCGGCACCGCCGCGAGGGCCGATGACGATGGCTGCGCCGCGCACGTCGTTCATCATCCCGGCGCGCAACGCTGCGGCCACACTCGCGCAGACGTTGGACAGCGTGCTCGCGCAAGGCGACGGCGATTGGGAGGCGCTCGTCATCGACGACGGTTCGAGCGACGAGACGCCGCAGCTCATCGGCGCGCATGCGCAGCGCGACGCGCGCATCGTCGCCCTGCGCGGCGGCAGCACACCCGGCGTCTCGGCGGCGCGCAACGTCGGCTTGAAGCAGGCGCGTGGACAGCGACTCGTCTTCCTCGACAGCGACGACTGGATCGAGCGCGCTTTTCTCGAGCGCATGCACGCCGCGCTCGATGCGGCGCCCGGGGCGGCCGCGGCCTACTGCGACTACTGCCGCGTCATGCCCGGCGGCGCACTGTCACCGGCGTACAGCGATCCGGACGTCGGGCGCGCACCGTTCGACACCTTCGCGCGGACCTGCGCCGTGGCCATCCACGCCGTGCTGATCGAGCGCGACTGCGTGCAGCGGGCGGGCGGCTTCGACGCCACGCTCGGCACCTGCGAAGACTGGGATCTGTGGCAGCGCGTCGCGCGCCTGGGCGGCCGCTGGGTGCACGTGGCCGAGCCGCTGGCGCTGTACCGCACCGGCGAAGACTCATTGTCGCGCGATGTCGATCGTGTGCTGGCGGACGCCGCCGTCGTTATCCGCCGCGGCTTTGGCGCCGACCCGCGCCTGCCGGGCTGCGCATCCGCGCACGCCGCCGGCGCAGCGCCCGCGCCCGGGTTCAGCGCCGCCATCGCGCTGGCGTACTGCACGCTGTGGTGCCTTGCGCTCGACGCAGCACGCGGGCGCGACCGCCCGCAGCAGCAAGAGGCGCTGGCCGCACTGCCGCGCGGCAGCGAGCATGCGGCGGACATCGCCACCACGGTGCTCGACGGCGTCGCCTTGGGGCTGTGCGTGGTGCCTCGCCAGCTGGCCGCATGCTGGTCCGAGTACGGCCAGCGCATCACGGCGCTGATCGATGACATCAGTGCGCAGGGGGCCGACGCGGTGGCCGCGCGGCGTGTGCACTACGCCTTCGAGCGGCTCGTGCTGCAGCACGACGGCCTCGCTGCCACACGCTCGCTGTCGCTGACGACGGGCCTGCGCGTCGATCTGCGCGCGTTGCCCACGCTGACGCCGGCCGCCGGCGTGGACCGCCTCTACGTTGAACTGCGCGACGGTGATCGCGTGCTCGCCGTGGTCGAACCCGGTGTGCTCGGCACGATGGCGCCGCAGCAATGGACCGAGCTCGCAGCGCGGCGGCTGGGCTGGCGCAAAGTGATGAAGATCGCTGGCCCGTCGGCGGCGCGTTGGCTCACGCCGGGCGGACTGGCCGACGCTGCACGCTCCACGGGCCGTGCGGTGGTGCGGCGCGTCGGCGTGGCGGACTCGAAGCAGGCTCTGCGCATTCCCGTGCTGCGCTACCGCCAGGTTGGGCACGAGCGTGTCGACGTCGAAGCGTTCGCGGCGCAGCTTGCCTGGCTGCGCCGTCAGGGCTATCACACTCTTGCTGCCGCAGAGCTGGTCCAGACTCTCGAGCGCCGCCGGCCGCTCGTCGATCGGCCAATGATGATCACGTTCGACGACGCCGACCCCGATTTCGCCGACGCCGCGTGGCCGCTGCTGCGCCGACACGAGTTGCGTGCGACGGTGTTTGCCGCGACCGATCTCGTCGGCACCGCGGCGCCGCCGATGGCCGCGCACACCATCGCCCGTCTGGCCGCCGAGGGCGTGTCCTTCGGCTGCCACCTGGCGCGCCACCGCGGCGCCGACGGCCTGACCACGCGCGAACTGGCCGAAGAGTTGACGCGCTCGCGTACCGCGCTCGGCGCCTGGGTCGGTGCGCCGATCGACGCCTTTGCAGCGCCGTGCGGTGTGATCGACGAACGCCTGGCCCTGCTGGCAGCAACGTCCGGCTACCGTTTGGGTTTCGGCATCGAACCCGGCGCCATCGCTGTTCACAGCGACCCGATGAACCTGCCGCGCATCGAGGTCCGAGGCGACATGGCGCTGGCCGAATTCGCCGCCGCAGTGCAGGCCAGCCGATGAGCCGCGAGCCGCTGGTCAGCGTCGTCATCCCGGCCTACAACGCGGCCGTCACGCTCGACCAGACCTTGCACAGCGCGCGCACGCAGTCGCACCGCAACCTCGAGATCATCGTCGTCGATGACGGCTCGACCGACCGCACGCCGGCCATCGCAGCGCGGCACGCGGCGGTCGATGATCGCGTGCGCGTCATGCCGCAGCGCAATGCCGGCGTCGCCGCCGCACGCAACACCGGCTGGCGCGCTGCGCGCTCCGACGTGATTGCCTTTCTCGATGCCGACGACCTGTGGGCGCCAACGAAGATCGAGCGCCAACTGCGGGCCCTGCAATCCGCAGGGCCGCGCGTCGGCCTCGTCTATTGCTGGTACCACACCATCGACAGCGCCGGGCTGATCACCGACGTGCAAAACGGTCCGGCGTGGGAAGGCGACGTCTTGCACCCTCTCTTGCAGAACAACTTCATCGGCAACGGCAGCGCGGCGCTGATCCGGCGCCAAGCGCTCGTCGAGGCAGGCGGCTTCGACGCAACGCTGCAAGCCAAGGGCGCGCAAGGCTGCGAAGACTATCTGCTGTACTGCCGCGTCGCCCGCCGGCATGCCTTCGCGCTCGTTGCCGATCATCTCGTCGGCTACCGCACCACGCCCGGCAACATGTCGAGCGACCGGCCGCGCATGCTGCGCTCGTGGCTGCTGGTGGCCGATGAAATGCAGGCCCGTCACGGCGACGAGGCCGACGCCGTGCAGCGCGGCCTGCGCACCTACGCCGGCTGGCTCGTCGGCGACGCGCTGGCCAACGGGGCTTTTGGCCAGGCGCCGCGCCTGCTGCTGGCGCTGGCGCAGCGCCATCCGATCATGGCCTTTCGAGTGCTGGTCAGACACGTGCTCCGCCCGACGGCCTCGCGGCTGCTCGGCCGAACGCGCCGCCACCCCGCACCGCCTGTGAACGCCCGCACCGGCCTGGCCTTTCCGGTCGGGGCGTCGCACGACCTGAAGCCCGTGGAGCGCCAACCGTGACGCCGGCCCGCGACGTGCCGCTGCGGCAAGCGCGCCGCACCGCGCTCGATCACCTGTCCGCGCTGCTGCGCCTGACGCCCAAGCCGGCCTGGGCGACGCCGCTGCTGATCGCGCTCGGCCTGGCGACGTCGCTGGCCGAGACACTGGGCATCACGCTGATCGTGGCTTTTCTGTACTCGGCGCTCGGCCAGAGCGGCGACGCCACGGCCGCGGTCGGTGGCCTGCTCGGCCAGGCGCTCGATCGCGCGCGCGCTGCCTTCGGCTCGCCGACGCTGATGGCGCTGGGCATCCTGGCGCTGATCGTGGCGCGCGCCGGCCTGGCCTACGTCAACCGCGCCATCAGCGCCGGCATCGGCGAGCGCATCAGCGAGGCGGTGCGCAACCGCATCCACGCGCATTACTTGAGCGCGCCCTACGCCTTCATGCAACAGCACGAGCAGGCGCAGCTGATGGAGGTGCTCGGCTCCGAGTCGTGGCTGATCGCCGACGCCTACCGCAGTCTGACGCGCATCCTGGTCGGCGCCTGTTCGGTGCTCGTCTTCGGCGCCTTCCTGCTCGCGCTGTCGTGGCCGATCACGCTGATGGCATTGGCCGGGTCGGTCGTGCTGTCGCTCGTGCTGCGGCGGCTGGCGCGGCCGGCGCAGGCGCTGGGCCGGCGCGTCAAGCAGGTGCACCAGAAACTCGGCGAGCACATGCTGATGACGATCGAGGGCCTGCGCACGATCCGCGCCTACGGGCAGGAGGCCGTGCAGCACGAGCGCTTCGTGCGCTCGTCGGCCGAAGCGCGCCAGACCGCGCTGGCGCTGGCGAAGCTGTCGTCGTTGCTCGATCCGATCACCGAAGTCGGCTATCTCGTCATGCTGTGCGTCATCGTCGCCGCGGCGCTGCAGACCGGCACCCCGCTGGCCACCCTGCTCGCCGCCACGGCGCTGCTGTACCGCCTGCAGCCGCATGCGCGCGAGATCGAGGGCCACCTGCTCTACCTGGCGCAGATCGAGCCGCAACTGCGCTCGGTGCGCGGGATGCTGCACGACGGCGCCACGCCGCCCGCCCCCCCCGGCCACCTGCCCATCGAGGCGCTGCGCCAGGGCATCCGCTTCGAAGGCGTCGGCTTCGCTTACGCCGCGGGCCTGCCGCCGGCGCTGGACAACGTCAGCTTCGAAATCCCGGCCGGCCGCACCACGGCGCTGGTCGGCGCCAGCGGCGCCGGCAAGACGACGCTGATCCACCTGCTGCTGCGGCTGTACACGCCGGGCGCCGGCACGATCAGCGTCGATGGCGTGCCGTTGCAAGACCTGCGCCGCGCCGACTGGCTCGGCCTCTTGGCCGTGGCCGGACAGGACGTGGACCTGATCGAGGGCTCGGTGCTCGACAACATCCGCATGGCCGACGCCACCGCCTCGCACGACGACGTGCTGGCCGCGGCGCGCATGGCCGGCGTGGCCGAGTTCGTCGAGCCGCTGGCCGAAGGTTTCGAGACCTGGATCGGCCAGCAGGGCCACCGCTTCTCCGGCGGCCAGCGTCAGCGCCTGGGCCTCGCGCGCGCACTGCTGCGCAAGCCGCAACTGCTGATCCTGGACGAAGCGATGAATGCGCTCGACAGCGAACTCGCGCGCCGCATCCGGCAAACCATCGACGAGCAGTTCTCCGGCAGCACCGTGCTCATCATCAGCCACCACGTCGACTCCGTGCGCGATGCCGACCACGTGATCCATCTGCACGGCGGGCGGATCGTGCCGCCGGCGTGACGCGCCTGTGGCGCTCTATCGAGAGCCGCCGCCAGACGGAACCACCTGACTGCCTCGACGTTGTCCTGTGGTACCCCGTCA
>JANMHY010000045.1:0-2435 GCA_031375525.1 Burkholderiales bacterium | reverse complement strand
CCATGGAAACGCAATCAATCGTTCGCGGCGTGCGCCTGTCGGTGGACAAGGGCCGGCTCGTTGCCGACCTGATCCGCGGCAAGAAGGTCGATCAGGCCCGCGACATCCTGAAGTTCACGCAGAAGAAGGCCGCCGGCATCGTGTTGAAGGCGCTCGACAGCGCCATCGCCAATGCCGAGCACAACGACGGCGCCGACATCGATGAATTGAAAGTCAAGACCATCTACGTCGAGCAAGGCACCACGCTGAAGCGTTTTTCCGCACGCGCCAAGGGCCGCGGCAACCGCATCAGCAAGGGCACCTGCCACATCTACGTCACCGTCGGCAACTGACAGGACAAAAGCACATGGGACAAAAGATCCATCCGATCGGTTTCCGCCTTCCGGTCACCCGTGCCTGGTCGTCGCGCTGGTTCGCCAACAACCGCAACTTCAGCCAAATGCTGGCCGAAGACCTGAACGTTCGCGACTACCTGAAGAAGAAGCTGAAGAACGCTGCCGTGGCGCGCATCCTGATCGAGCGCCCGGCCAAGAACGCGCGCATCACGATTTACTCGGCGCGTCCGGGTGTCGTCATCGGCAAGAAGGGCGAGGACATCGAGAACCTCAAGCTCGAACTGGCCAAGCGCCTGGGCGTGCCGGTGGCGGTGAACATCGAAGAGATCCGCAAGCCGGAAATCGACGCGCAACTGATCGCCGACAGCATCACGCAGCAGCTCGAGAAGCGCATCATGTTCCGCCGCGCGATGAAGCGCGCGATGCAGAACGCGATGCGCCTCGGTGCACAGGGCATCAAGATCATGTCGTCGGGCCGTCTGAACGGCATCGAGATCGCGCGCTGCGAGTGGTACCGCGAAGGCCGCGTGCCGCTTCACACCTTGAAGGCCGACATCGACTACGGCTTCTCGGAAGCCAAGACGACCTACGGCGTCATCGGCGTCAAGTGCTGGGTCTATCGTGGCGACCGTCTGGGCGTGGGCGAAGCGCCTGTCGCTCCGCCGCCGGGCGAAGACGACCGCCGTGGCCCGCGCCGCGGCCCGCGCGGCGACCGTCCGGGTGGCGATCGTCCGCCGATGGGTGCGCCGCGCGGTCGCACGGACCGCAATGAGCGCCCGGCCGATGCCGCTATGGCAAGTGCCCCAGGAGCGGGCGCCGGTGCTGGCGTTGGCGGTGATGCACCGAAGCCCGCCGTCAAGCGCGTTCGCAAGGCGCCCACGCCTGCGTCCGGCGCGTAAGGAGAAACTTTCAAATGCTGCAACCCAACCGCCGCAAGTTCCGCAAGGAACAAAAGGGCCGCAACACTGGCGTCGCCACGCGTGGCGCCAAGGTGTCGTTCGGCGACTTCGGCTTGAAGGCCACCGAACGCGGCCGTCTCACGGCGCGCCAGATCGAAGCCGCGCGTCGTGCGATCAGCCGCCACATCAAGCGCGGCGGCCGCATCTTCATCCGCATCTTCCCGGACAAGCCGATTTCGCAAAAGCCGGCCGAAGTCCGCATGGGCAACGGCAAGGGCAACCCGGAGTACTGGGTGGCCGAGATCCAGCCCGGCAAGGTGCTCTATGAACTCAACGGCGTGCCCGAGCAACTGGCGCGCGAAGCGTTCACGCTGGCCGCTGCCAAGCTGCCGCTGTCGTGCACCTTCGTCGCCCGCCAGGTCGGGGCTTAAGGAAAAGCCATGAAAGCATCTGAACTGCGCGCCAAGGACGTCCCGGCGCTCGAGAAGGAAGTGAGCGATCTGCTGAAGGCCCATTTCGGGCTGCGCATGCAAAAAGCCACGCAACAGTTGACGAACCACTCCCAGCTCGGCAAGACGCGCCGCGACATCGCCCGCGCCAAGACCCTGCTGGCGCAAAAGAAGAAAGGCGCCACCAAGTGAGCACCACTGCTACCGCTGTCCACGCCGAAGGCAAGGTCACCCGCACCTTCGTCGGCAAGGTCGTCTCCGACAAGCGCACCAAGACCGTCACCGTGCTGGTCGAGCGCCGCACGATGCACGAGCTCTACGGCAAGATCGTCGGCAAGTCCAGCAAGTACCACGCCCATGACGAAAAGGGCGAGTTCAAGATGGGCGACGTGGTCGAGATCACCGAGAGCCGTCCGATTTCCAAGACCAAGTCCTGGATCGTCACGCGCTTGGTGAAGAAAGCCGAAGTCGTCTAAACCCCAGCACTGCACCTGACGGCCGATCGCGACACACTCGCGCTCGGCCGTTGTTCCTTCACTCACCAGGAGTCACGCACATGATCAAGGTTGGCGACAAGCTGCCCGCGGGCAAGCTGCAAGAGTTCATCGAAGTCGAAGGCAATGGCTGCAGTATTGGCCCCAATGCCGTTGACGTGGTCAAGGCCAGTGCGGGTAAAACAATTGCCCTGTTCGCCCTGCCAGGCGCTTTCACGCCCACCTGCTCGGCCAAGCACGTACCTGGCTATGTTGAAC
>JANMHY010000024.1:0-2086 GCA_031375525.1 Burkholderiales bacterium | reverse complement strand
AGCTGCTCGCGCAGCACCTTCGAGTGCACGGCGCGCAGCGCCAGCAGCTTTTCGGTGCAGCGCTCGAACTCGTGCGATTCGGCATCGACGCGCTGGATCATCTGCGCCACCTTGCCGCTGTTCTTGCCGCGCAGGCCGCGCAGCTCCAACATCTGCTCGGCGATCTGGCGCCGCTGGTCGCCCAGGCTGCGCTGCGCTTGCGTTTCAATGGCTTGCGCCGTCTCGGTCACCAGCTGCGTGATGACCTCGCGGCGGCGCGGCAGCAGTTGTGTTGCCAGCGCGTCTTCGAGCGCCAGCAGGCGGCTGGCTTCGAGCCCTTGGCGATTGCCCTCGATGCGCGCGGTCAGCGCCTGGCGTGCCGACAGCGGAAAGACGCGCGACGGCTCGATGCCGAGCGTGGCCGCGGTGCTCTTGACCTGGTTGTCGATCTGCGCCGTCACCGCTTCGGGCGAGAGCAGCGGATCGGCCAGTGCGTCGATCTTGTTCAGCACCACATAGCGCGCCATCGACTGGCCGCCGAGGTGGTCGCGCCACACCGCGAGATCGGACTTGGTGACGCCGGTGTCGGCGCCGCAGATAAAGACCACCCCATGCGCCGCCGGCAGCAGCGAGAGTGTCAGCTCCGGCTCGGCGCCGATCGCGTTCAGGCCCGGCGTGTCGAGCACGACCAGGCCGCGCTTCAACAGCGGGTGCGGGTAGTTGATCGCCGCATGGCGCCAGGCCGGCACTTCGACCAGGCCGTCGGCCAGCAGCGGCGGGTTGTCTTGCAGCGCATCGTCGTGCCAGAAGCCGAGCGCGCGCGCAGTCTCGACACTGACGCCCTTGGTGCGCATCACTTCGGTCAGCGCCTCGGCGAGTTTGTCCGGCGAGTTCGGGTCGAGCGGCAGCCTAGTCCACAGCGCCGGCTTGGCGCGCAGATCGGTCAGCGACTGCGCCTCCAGGCGGGTGTCGATCGGCAGCAGCGCCAACACCGGCGGCAAAGCGGCGTCGTAGCCGATCTCGACCGGGCACATCGTCGTCCGGCCCGGCGTGGCCGGCAGCACGCGGCGGCCGGTGTCGGCAAAGAAGATGGCGTTGATCAGCTCCGACTTGCCGCGCGAGAACTCGGCGACGAAGGCCACGCACAGGCGGTCGGTGGCCAGGCGCTGGCGCAGCGCCGACAGGTGGCGCTCGCTGGCCTCGTCGTCCATGCCGTGCTCGCGCAGAAAGCGCACCAAGTCAGCCGCCTGGCGGTCGAGCAGGCCACGCCACGACGCCAAAGCGTCGAGCTGGCCGGCCAGGCTGTATTCAAAGCGGTCTGCGTTCATGGCTCTTTTTCGGGGTTCGAGCCATGCTAGCGGAAGGCATTTGCGTTGGCACCCAGCGAAACAACTCCTGACAGCGCCCGGTCACGGCCTGTGCAACTTGTCGCACTTTTCAACGCTTTTGACAGCGGCTGCAAAAAAACGACGAGCGCTGCGCTTGGACGATGCGCCGAACCGGTGCGCCGCAGGTCGGGCAGGCCTGGCCTTCGCGGCCATAGACGCTCGACTGGTCCTGGTACGCGCCGTCCATGCCATGCGCATCACGAAAGTCGCGCAGCGTCGAGCCGCCGAGCGCGAGTGCCCGGGCCAGCGTGTCGCGGACGCTGGCCAAGAGGCGCGCGGCGCGCGGCCCGCTGATGCGGTTGCTGCGCGTTCGCGGGTCGATGCCGGCTGCAAACAGCGCTTCGCAGGCGTAGATGTTGCCGGCGCCGACGACGATGCTGCCGCCGAGCAGGGCAGCCTTGACCGGCCCGCGGCGGCGCTGCAGGGCAGCGTGAAAGGCCTCGGCCGTCAGCGCCTCGTCGAAGGGCTCGGCACCGAGCTTGGCCAGCAACGCTGCGGCCGGCGGTTGGTCGATTGCCGGCGACCAAACCACCGCGCCGAAGCGGCGCGGGTCGGTCAGGCGCAACAGGCCGCGGCTGGTGGCGAGATCGAAGTGATCGTGCTTGCCGGGCGCCAACGCGGTTTCGCGAAACGCCAGCGAGCCCGACATGCCCAGGTGCATCAGCAGGCCGCCGGCCGGCTTGCCGTGAAGCGACAGCGGCAACCAGAGGTACTTGCCA
>JANMHY010000001.1:0-2672 GCA_031375525.1 Burkholderiales bacterium | reverse complement strand
GGCAACGGCGGGCGGCAACTCAAAATGGGTTGCAGCAACGCGCCACCTCAACGGACAGATCGGGGCTTTGGCCGATGACGGCCGAGCAGTCGGTGGCGACGCGCGGTACAGGTGCAGTCCTTGCGGGTGGGGGTGGCCTTGCGTGTTGGACCCGTGTCGCGGGTGGCCGGGGCCCGGAGGTGCTGCTGTCACTCTTGCCGTAGCAATTAGCCTTGGATTATCGCCCAAGGTGCAAGACCGGTCAAAAAGTCGGGCTCATCAATCAGCGGATGCCGCCTGACGAGCCGCCAGGATGCGCACCGTCAGCGCCCGAATGCGGTCCTGTGCCTGCCGGTGCTCGGCAGCAGCGGCGGCGTCGTTCAGGGCCAGCGAAGGTTCCAGCTCGCGCTGGCGTGCCTTGAGCAACTGCACCAGCCGGTCATCGAGCAGCAAGCGCAGCGCCGAAGGATCGGCTTCGAATTCTTCGCTTTCGTCCATTCGCAGTGCGGCCAGGGCCGTGGCCGCCATGTCGTCGGCCGCAACCGCCGTTCGCACCGCCGCCCATGGGCGCGGGCCGTGTTCGACGATGTCGCGCTCCAGCCACGCCACCAGCTCGCCGTGCGGCGCCGGCAGTGCGTGCAGCAGCTCATGGTCCTCGGCGCTGAGCTGATCCCACCAGGCCGGCTGCGTCAGCAGCAGGTGAACGATGCGGTCTTCGGGCTTGCGGGGCGCTCGCCGGCTGGCAGCAAAGGCGCTGGCCGGGCGGGCAAAGCGGCGGGCGTTGGGGGCTCGCGCGCCGTCGCCCGTCGAGGGGGCCGCGCTCAGCCACAGCGCCGCCAACTCGCCCTCGGGCAAGGCGGCATTCTTGTTCAGCTCGCTGAGCATCTGCCGCTTCAATCCACCCTCGGGCAAGGCGGCCCACAACGGCCGTGCCTGGCTGACAAAGCGCGCGCGGCCTTCGGGTGTGCCGAGGTCGCAGCCCTCGCGCGCCACGTCGATGATCTGCCGCGACAGCGGCACCGCCTGCGCGATCGCGCGCTCGAAGGCCGGCGCGCCTTCATCGCGCACGAAGGAGTCGGGGTCGTGTTCCGGCGGCAGAAAGAGAAAGCGGATCGAGCGCAGGTCGGTGGCGTGGGGCAGGGCGGCTTCGAGCGCGCGCGTTGCCGCGCGGCGGCCGGCGGCGTCGCCGTCGAAGCTGAAGACGACGGCGTCGGTGAAGCGAAACAGCTTGCGCAGATGCTCTTCGGTGCAGGCCGTGCCGAGCGTGGCCCCGGCGTTGTCGAAGCCGGTTTGCGCGAGTGCAACGACGTCCATATAGCCCTCGACGACTAGGGCATGCCCGCGCGCGCGGATGGCGGCACGCGATTCGTAGAGGCTGTACAGCTCGCGGCCCTTGACGAACACCGGTGTCTCCGGCGAGTTCAGATACTTGGGCTCACCGCGGTCGAGCACGCGGCCGCCGAAGCCGATCGTCTCGCCGCTGACGGCGCGGATCGGGAACATCACGCGGTCGCGGAAACGGTCGTAGCGCTTTTCGTCCTGGCCTTCGTCGTTGTGCAGGATGACGAGGCCCGCCTCGACGAGCAACGGGTCGTCGTACTGTGCGAAGGCGCTGGCCAGCGCGTGCCAGCCGTCGGGCGCGTAGCCCAGACCAAAACGCGCGGCGATCTCGCCGGTGAGGCCGCGCCCCTTGAGGTAGCCGACTGCGCGCGTGTTGCCCTTGAGCTGCGCCCGGTAGTGCTGCGCGGCCCGCTCGAGGACCTCGGTCAGCGTGGCCTGGCGTGCTTTGGTTTGCGCAGCCAGACGGCGCTCGTCCTCGCTGCGCTCATCGTCGGGCACCGCCAGCCCCACCTGCTGCGCCAAGTCCGTGACCGCATCGCGAAAACTCGCGCCGGTGTGCTCGGTGAGAAAGCGAATCGCGTCGCCCGACGCACCGCAGCCGAAGCAAAAATAGAACTGTTTGCTCGGGCTGACGGAAAAGCTCGGCGACTTTTCGCCGTGGAACGGGCACAGCCCCATCAGGTTGGCGCCGCCCTTCTTGAGCTGCACATGACGGCCGATCACGTCGACGATATCGACGCGCGCCAGCAAATCCGCAATGAAGCCCGATGGAATCACGCTGTCGAGTCTAGCGAACGCGACGCGCTGCGCCCTCGCGTGCAACCGGTCACAGGCAGCGTCATCAGCGCTGCCTACACTCGGCCGCGCCCGATTGGGCGTGCCGACACCAGATACGACGTCATGCAGTTTTTCGCCGCCCGCCTTGGCCTCGTTGCAGCACTGGCCACCGCCTTGACAGCTCACGCGCAGCCCGCGCCGGCAGCCTCGAGCGCGCTGCCGACCGAGCGCGCCCAGCACGACGCCGACAAGGTCTTCCGCATGATCCTGCAGCATGCCGACAAGCCCAGGCGTGCCCCGCGCGACGATGCAGCGCCCGCCGCGGCGCCGCCGCGCGCGCCGGTGTCGCCAACCACAAAGGCTGCAACACCAGCGGCTGCGACGGCAGCGCCAGTGCGTGCCGCCGACACACGCGTCACCACCACCACGCCGCCCGCCGTGCCTGCTGCGCTGACCCCGTCCGGCGCAGCCGAGTCCAGCGTCATCCCATCGTCCAGCCCCAGCGCTAGACCGAAGTTCCTCCCGCCACGTAGTCACGCCGGCTGAGCTAACTCTTTGCCGTGATTGCAGAATTC
>JANMHY010001030.1:0-6269 GCA_031375525.1 Burkholderiales bacterium | reverse complement strand
GAGCCGGCGACGGCGCGCTTGATCGACTCCTTGACCGCCTGGTAGTTGTAATCCTGGATCTTCTTGTCGTCGGTGGCCAGCCAGTGGATGAAGACGCCGACGCAGATGAACAGGTTGTCGGCCTCGCCGGCCGGGATGGTGCCGTCTTCGACGCAATCGGCCACCGCCATCGCCACCGCGCGCTGCGCCGGGCCGAACATCTGCACGGCCTGCTTGGCGCCCTTGATGGTGACCTTGTTGAACATCACCGTGGCCGGCTTGGTGAGCAGGTTCGGCGCCACCACCGCCAGCAGCGAGGTGAAGCCGTCCTTGTTGTTGGTCAGCGCGTGGGCGAATGCCGACTCGACGGGGCTGCCGCGCGGGCCGATGATGAGGTCGATGTGCGCAACTTCGTTGCCGTCACCGACGAGCGATTCACCGACCATCATCCGATCAATCTTTGCCATGGCTGTTTTATCTCCTGGTTGCGGTTCTCGAGAGGTCCAATGGACACGCGCTGCGACACAGCGCTCGGCTGGAGGTATCACGATCCATGCCACAGGGGCCGATGGCGGCGCGGGGATTACCCGGTGTCTGCGCGCGGCTCGGCCAAAGACGCCAGCATCAGCGCGGCCACGGTGAGATCGGCGGTGGTGCCGGGGTTGATGCCAGCGGACTTGAGCGCTTCGTCCCAGGCGATGAAGGCCGGCAACTCGTCGAGCACGGCCCCCGCCTCGGCCTGCGCATACCAGCGCTGCGCCGCGCTCATGACAGTCTGTGCCACGGCCTCGCCGTGTTTTCGAACAATGTGTGAATCGGGCAGGCGGCTCGCCAGGGCCAGGAAGACGCGCTGCACAGCGGCAGCCGTGAGCGGCCCGGACGGCAGTTGCGGCAGCGCGATCTCGAACAGATCGGCTTAGCGATTGACGTATTGGCGGGCGATGCTGTCGCGCCCGGCAGCGAGCGCCATCGCCTCGCGCAAGCCGACGCTCGGCGGGCGGCGCACATCTTCGGCAGGCGCCTCGCCGAGGCCACCCGGTTGCGCCTGCGTGATAGCGCGAAAGGCGGCCACGGCGTCGTCGCGGTTCAGATCGGCGAGCACGGCTTCGAGCGCGTGCCGCAAGCCAGCGGCCGGCGAGCGTTCCACCGCGGCGGCGATCGGCGCGCACAGCAGCACGATGCCGAGGTTGGTGTTGCAACTGGCTGCGGCCCAGCTCGCGGCGACGGCGGCTTCGATGCGCTGGCCCACCCGCTGCCCCGGTGCGAACAACGCCGGCGCCGCCGCCTGCGCGCTGGCGATGAACTGCGCGGCCGTCATGCCGTGGCCCGGCGATGCCAAGCTGACATTGCCCGGCTTGCGCACCGCCACGTCGAACTCGCAAGCGCGCAGAAAGGCTTGCCGGGCGCGCCGGGCGCGCCGGGCGATCATGCTCGCCGTGCAGCGGTCTGCGCAGCGAGCTTGCGGTCCACCAGATCGGCGACGATCGCGCGCGCGATGTTGAAGCCGCTGACGCGCTGCAAGCCCTGCCAGGCCGCGACGCCGTTGACCTCGATCACCTGCATCGGCGCGCCGCGCGCCGACGGCATCAGATCGACGCCGGCGTAGTCCATGTCGAGCGCCCGCGCTGCGCGCTCGGCAAGAGACGCCAGCTCATCCGTCAACGTTGCCGCTTCGCAGCGAGCACCCTGCGCGACGTTGTGCACCCAATGTTCGCTGACGCGCCTCATCGCGCTGACCGCACGGCCGCCAATGACGAGCACCCGCCAGTCGAAGCCCGGTGTGCTCATGGGCTCGATGAAGCGCTGCAGGTACGCCAAGCCCGCATCGAGTGCCGGCAGCGGTTGGTGCACACCATCGACGAGGCCGACGCGCTGCAAGCCCTTGCCCTGTGAGCCGAAAAGCGGCTTGACAACGAGCGCATGACCCGCGGCGCTTTCGCGCGTGACGATGCGCTGTGCTTCGGCCAGCGACTCCGTTGCCCAGGTCGGCGGCGTCGGCACACGCGCCGCATGCAGCAGCAGGCTCGTCATCGACTTGTCGACGCTGCGCTCGATGGCGCGCGCGTCGTTGTACACCGGCACGCCGAGCTCGCGCAGCGCATGCAGGCCGCCGAGGCGTTTGGTGACCTGCTCGAAGCTGCCGCCGGCGATGCCACGCACGAGCACGGCATCCGGCAGCTCGCGGCCGAAACCCGGCAGCGCCAGGCCGTGCCACGACGCAGCGGTGTCGATGCGGCAATCGGCCAGGTCCATGCAGCGGCCGACAGCGCCACGCTGGCGCAGCGCGGCCTGCAACTGGCGCGTGTGCCAGCCCATTTCATCGGTGGCGATGGCGATGCGCGTCATGTCGCAGAGTCTCCCTCACCGCAGAGCCGCAGAGAACGCAGAGGTTCGCAGAGGAAGTCAATGTTCTCTCTGCGTTCCTCTGCGTTCTCTGCGCCTCTGCGGTGATTGAAACTAAAACGGGTCACTCTTGAAGCCAGAGCCGGCGCAACAAGTCCATGTCCAATGCCCCCGCGTGAAACGTACTGCCGCTGTCGAGGTTGCTGACCCAGACCTCGGCCGGTGCGAACAGCGCCGGGTCGATCTTGTAGAAGTCGTATTCGACGGCCTTGAAGATGTCGGCGAACGATTGGCCATAGTCGCGCGAGTTGCGCGACGGCAGTTGTTCGGCGAGCACACGCGCCGCGTCGTCGCTGCCGTGCACGTTCAAATGCACGCGGCCGCCGTACAGGATCGCATCGTTCGTTCGGCCCATCGCCTGCACGCCGTCGGGGCTGGGCGCGGGCAGCGGCGCGCTGGCAATGCCATCGACGATGTGCTGCAGCTCGAAGTGCAATTCATGCGCCTTGTGCAACGCCACCTCGAGCACGCGCGACACCACCTGTGTCGTGCCGGCGAGACTCGTCGTCGGCGTCAGCACGATCGTCAGCGCTTCGGCTGCGAGCGCGCAGTCGCGCAGCACCTTGTCGAGCACGACGCGCGGCGGCGGCTTGTCAACTTCGAGCACCAGCACACCGTGGTCCGAGCGATCGCGGTAGCCGAGCTCGGCGAACAGCGGCTCCTTGCACGCCAGCGCGCGCGCCGGGCCCGAGCCGAGCGCAAAGAATTTCTTGCCGCCGGTCTCTTCTTTGCTGGCACTCAAACTCCAGCCGGCGTACTGGCTGGCCAGGCATGCCAGCACCGGCTGCGAGCTGTGCACTTCGAGCCAGGTCGGCCAGCCTTCGCCGGTGCGCAAACGCACCTCGCCGAAGCCGCCCATGCAGATCTCGCCGATGAGCAAGCCGGCGGCGATGCTGCCGCGCGCATCGATGCCGCCATCGACGATGCGGACTCCACTCGCATCACGCTGCACCTGCACGCCGAGCGCGTCGGCCTCGCGCAGCAATTTCTCGACGAGCGGTCGCGCTTTGGCGTTGACGCTGTGCACAGGGGCGGTATCACTCATTCGAATGTCTCCAAGGCGCCGAGCAGCGCATCGGCGCGCTGCTGCAACTGCTCTTGCACCGCGGCAATGTCATCGCCGGCAGCGCTGACGCTGCACACCGGCGCGTGCGCAAGAAAGCTGGTGGCGCGAGGCGGCACGTCGTGCACATGCGGCTGCGCCGCCAGCCATTGCGCAGCGGCGGGGCCGAGCATCATGTCGCGCCGCGCGAAGACCACGGCGCTGCCACGCGGCGGCAGCGCCGGCATCGTCGGCAAGACATCCAGGCCGGCGCCATCGCACGCGCGCAGGTGCGCGTCGATCACAGGCAGGCCGTGCGCCGCGTACAGATCGAGACTCGCGGGAGGGCGCGGGTTGACTTCGAGCACCTCGACGCGCGGCCCCGGCTCGCGCAGCAGGAAGTCGAGGCTGCACAGGCCGCGCAGGCCGAAGGCGCCGACGAGCGCCTGCAACGCTGCCATCACCTGCACCTGCACGGCATCCGACATCGGCAGCGGGCCGATGACGCCGCGCCACGCAAACGGCGCGTGGCCGATCTCGCGCGAGAGCTGCAGATTGCAGCCGAGCATGCGCGCGCGCTGTCCGTCGGCGATGAAGGTGGCCGACATCGGTGCGCCGTCGTGCCAGCGTTGCAGGTACTGCGTCGGGCCGAGTGCGTCGGCGCTCGCCTGTTCGGCGCGCTGCACCTGCCAGCCGCCGCAACCGGCGAAGTCTTTGCGCAGCCAGCCGCGCGCGTCCGGCGGCGCGTCGTAGCGCACCGGCGGATGCGCCACGCCGTGCGCATCGAGCGCGCCGAAGAAGGCGTGCGGGTCGCGCACGCGGCGCACCGTGGCTGCGTCGTTGCCGATCAGCGGCAGGCGGCGGTGGGCGGCGTCGAGCAACTCCGGCTGGCCTTCGAAGCCACTGCCGGCGATCCAGCCCTGCGCCTCGTCGGCACGCGCGATCTGCGCGAGCGCACCCTGCAGCAGCGCGCCATCGAGCTGCAGCGTCTGCGGCGCGCCGATCGACTGCCAGCGTGTGGCCGCGCGGCCCGTGTCGAGATCGCCGAAGATGTCGAGCGCGACGACGCCGAAGCCCTCGCGCGCGGCCGCTTCGGCCAGCGCGCGCGCCGAGATCGAGGCGACTGCGATGCGCTTCACGCTGGTTTGGGTTCAGCGAGCACGGACCGCGCCATCGCCAGCGCTTCAGCCACGCCGAGCGCCACCGCTTTCTCGGCCTGGCGCATCTGCACGAGCAAGCGCTGCTGCGTTTGGTACTTGACGTTGCCGATGGCCAGCGCCCCGATGCCCACAGCCGCGCTGCCGGCCAGCGGCTTGGCATCGTCCATCACACCGAGGCCGGCGATGCCGGCCGGCGGCACGGCGTTGACGTCGGCGGCGACCTTGAGTTGAGTTGCTGCCGCGAGGTCCTGCGCGCCGAGCACCTGCACGCCCGCAGTCGCACAGGCCAGCACCACATCGGCCGCGGCAAGCAGGCCGCGGTCCCCGGCCGCGCCGCCTTGCAGCGCAACGCCGAAGCGCTCGCCGGTCTCGCGCGCGGCCTGCTCGGACGACGGCGCACTGCGCCCGGCCAACGTGACCGCGGCGCCGAGTTGCGCCGCCATCACGCCGGCGATGCGCCCCACCGGGCCGGTGCCGCCGATGATCAGCACGCGGCGCTGCGCGAGGCCTGCGCCGTGCAAGCGCAGCAGCGCGGCATCGACCGACGCGACCATCGCCGCCGCGGTCGTGAAGGCGCCGCTCGGATCGGCCATCAGCGAGACGACGAAGGGCTTGAACATCGCCGCGCGCGCTTTGTCGAGCATGTCCTGCGCCAGCATGACGTCGCGCCCGCCGATGAAGATGCCGCTGCGCAGGGCGCCCTTGGGGCCGCGCGAGAAGATCGTGTCCTGCGTCATCGCGCTGATGCTGTCGGCGCCGACATCGCCATAGGGCACGATGATCTGCCAGCCGGCGTCGGCGGCCATATTGACGTCGAACGGGCTCATCTGCTTGCCCGGCGTGAACATGTGCAGGATGTAGGGTCGTTCCATGAGAGCGGTCTTTCGCGGGGGTGTTGGTTCAGCGTGACCGCGTGTCGTGCAGCACGGCGCCGCGGTTGCGCGCGGCGAAGATGCGCACGTCGAGCGCAGGGTCGATGACACCGGCCGCGCGCGCGGCCAGCAGCAGCGCTTCGGCGCTGGCTTGTGACGGCAGAACAGCAAAGCCCGTCGGGCCCCACGAGCTTTGGCCGATCGCGGCGCGCGCGGCATGCTCATCGCCGTCGAGCTCGACGTCGCCGAGCCACTGCACCAGCCGGCCCACGGCAGCGCTGGTGAAGGCGCGGCCCTGCTGCGCCGGCGCAAAGTGTTCGCCGAGCACGCGCTGGACCTGCGTCACACCGGCAGCAAACGCGGCGAACTCGCCCAGGGCCGCACCGGGCAGGATGCGCATCAGCACCTGGTGGCAGACATCGGCCGCCGCGGCCTGTGACAGCGGCGGCAGCGCAACGAGCGCTTGTTTTTCATCGCCACCCGACAGGCCTTGCAGCCGCGCGTCCTGCACCAGCACGACGCGCCACGCTGATGGCAGATCGACGCGCGCCAGCAACGGCGCCGGCCGGCCATCGGCGCCGGGGCCGCCATCGACGAGCAGCCCGCCGTGGTCGAAGCCAGCGATGCCAACGCCCGAGCGTAACCCGCGGCCGAGCCAGGTGGCCAGCGTGACTGCTTCGATGTCGAGGCCGTACCAGCGCGCGAACGCATGGCCGATGGCCAGCGCCAATTGCGTGCCCGAGCCGAATCCGGCGTGCGGCGGCAGCACTTGCCGCAGGCGAAGCTGCAGCGGCTGGCGGCGGCCGGTGCGTT
>JANMHY010000993.1:0-1845 GCA_031375525.1 Burkholderiales bacterium | reverse complement strand
GCCTGCAGCACCCGCACCTGGCGCATGCGGTCGAGGTCGGCGAGCAGGAGCGCTGGCCCTACATCGCTTACGACGCGGCGGGCCAGACGCTCGCCGAGCGCAAGCCCACAGCCAACGGCGAGGCGCTTCTCGCCGCGCGCTGCGTGGCCGATTGCGCCACCGCGCTGGCCTTTGCCCACGACGGCGGCCATGCGCACAACGACTTGCAACCCTGGCTCGTTGCCGTCAGCGACAGCGGCACGGCGCGGCTGATGGGCCTGGGCCTGCTGCCGGCGCTGCTGCCGCGCGCGGCCGAGGGCGGCGGCGAGTCGGCCGAGCAGCGGCTGCGCCGCGGCGCCCGCGACGCCGCAGAGAGCGACGTGCTGGCGCTGGCCATCGTGCTGCATGGCCTGCTGGCCGGTGCGCCGGCCCTGGGCGAGCCCGACATCGGCGCGGCGCTGCTGCGCCTGGCGCCGGCGGGCCGCGAACCGATCCGCCTGCCCTGGGACGTGCCGCGGCCGATCCCCGATCCGCTGCGTGCCATAACCAACCGCGCCACCGACCGTCAGGTCCGGCAACGTTTTCGCAATGCGCGCACGCTGGCCCGCGCGCTCGAAGGCTGGCTCGAGCAGGAATCGCAACAAGACGGCGACGCGCATGCGCAACTGGTCGAGCGCGTGCGTCAGCTCGGCGTCTTGCCGGCCCTGCCCGGCGCCGCGGCGCGCGTGGCGCGGCTGGCGATGATGGATCGTCAGCACACCGAAGTGCTGGCCGGCATCGTCATGGACGACGCGGCGTTGACGCTCGAGCTGCTGCGCGCCGTCAACAGCGCGCAGGTGCGCGGCACGCAGGTCTCGGGCAATGGCCCGGTGCTGACCGTGCGCCGGGCGGTGGCGATGATCGGCCTCGAAGGCGTGCGCCGCAGCGCTTTAGCGATGCGCGATTGGCCCGGCCCGCTCGATGCCAGCGGCGCCGCCGAACTCGAACTCGCGCTGGCGTCGGCACAGCATGCGGCGCGGCTGGCGCAGGCCTTGCGACCGGCCGGCTACGACGCCGAAATGGCGGCGCTGGTGACGCTGCTGCAAAACCTCGGCCGCCTGGTGCTGCAGTACCACCAGCCCGAAGAGATGCGCCAGGTGCGCCGCCTGATGCTGCCGGCGCTGGACGCCGCGCCGGGGCAGGCCGATCAGCCCGGCATGACGGAGCAGGCCGCCGGCTTTGCCGTGCTCGGCGCCGACATCGACAGCATCGCCCAGGCGGTGGCGCGCTGGATGGGCTTGGGCGGCGCCGACGACGCGGTGCTGCAGCTGATGCGCCGCTTGCCGCTGGACAAGCCGGTGCGCGTCGCCGACAGCGACGACGAGGTGCTGCGCGCGCTGGCCAGCGCCGCCAACGAAACGATCGACGTGCTGACCTTGCCGGCAGCGCGCCAGGCCGCGGCGATCGAGCGCGTGGCCAAGCGCTATGCGCGCCTGCTCGACCTCAACGCACGCGACCTGACGGCGGCGTTGCAGGCCAGTGCCACAGCCATGCCACCCGTTGCCGCGCAAGCGGCCTAAAGCCGCCGGCCTTTCAGTGGACGGCCGAAGGCAGTCCGTAGCGCTGCAACGAGACCTCGTGCTGGCGCAGGAAGTCGGCGTGGAACCAGACCGCGTTCAGCGCGCGCCTGGCGCCGTGCAGCGGCGCCAGGCCCCAGCGGTGGTTCAACAGGCCATGCCGGCGCAGCGTCAGCGTGAAGCCGCTGTAGCCGCGCTGGTCCATCACCGCCATCAGCGCCAGCATCGAGGCGTCGCGCTCGGCGCGCTGCGCCGGGGGTACCTCGGTCAGCAGGACAGGGCGGTCGCGCTCGATGGTTTGCGACAAGTT
>JANMHY010000956.1:0-14592 GCA_031375525.1 Burkholderiales bacterium | reverse complement strand
GGCCGCGTCGGCGCGGCGTTTGCGGCCCAACTGGCCAGCATGCGCGCCAACGAGGAGATCGATGCGCTCGAAACGCTGGGCGTGCGGCCGGTGGCCTTCCTGGTGCTGCCGCGGCTGTTGGCGATGACGCTGACGGCGCCGCTGCTGACGGCGTTCGCCGCCGTCGTCGGCATGGCCGCCGGCGCCGCCGTCGCCGTGGTGGTGTACGACCTGACAGCGCGCGAGTACCTGCTGCGGACCTTGCAGTCGGTGACCGCCGACAACATCGTCGTCGGCCTCGTCAAGGGCACGACCTACGGCGTGCTGGTGGCCCTGGCCGGATGCCGGCAGGGCCTTCACGCCGGACGCAGCGCCGAGGCCGTGGGCGAAGCCACCACGGCAGCCGTGGTTCAAGCCATCGTCTGGATCGCGGTTGCGGCGTCGGTGTTGACGATCGTCTTTCAGCGGCTCGGCATCTGACGACAAACATGAACGTGACATGACCGACGCATTGATCCGTGCCGACGCGCTCACGCTGGCCTACGGCCCCAAGGTGATCCAGCGCGACCTGTCGTTCAACGTCGTGCCGCGCGAGGTGCTGGCGATCATCGGCGGCAGCGGCTGCGGCAAGAGCACCGTGCTGCGGGCGCTGGTCGGCCTGCACGAGCCGCAGGCCGGCCGCGTGCTGCACGGCGAGCACGACCTCTACGCCAGCCCGCAGGGTGTGCAGGACGAGCTGCGCAAACACCTCGGCGTGATGTTCCAGGCCGGCGCGCTGTTCAGCTCGATGACCGTCGGCGAGAACGTGATGCTGCCGCTGGAGCTGAACGCGCCCGCATCAGCCGCGCAGCACGAACGCATCGCCCGCGAGAAGCTGGCGCTGGTCGGGCTCGAAGACAGCTTCGACCAGGAGCCGGCCTCGCTCAGCGGCGGTATGAAAAAACGCGCGGCCATTGCCCGCGCGCTCGCACTCGAGCCGCAGGTATTGCTCCTCGACGAGCCTTCCGCCGGGCTCGACCCGCTGGCCTCGGCGCGGCTGGACACGCTGATCCTGCAGTTGCGCGAACAGCTCGGCACGACGGTGGTGATGGTGACGCACGAACTCGACAGCCTGTTCGCAGTAGCCGACCGCGTGATCTTCCTCAGCGCCGAGGAAAAGACAATCACCGCCGTGGGCTCGCCGCGCGACCTGGCCGACAGCGGCCCCGAGCCGGTGCGCGAGTTCCTGCATCGTGGCCGCGCCGACGCACAACAAGAAGCCCGCGCCAGTCTCGCCACCGAAACCCACTGACAACGCCATGGCACGCAAAGCCAGCCCCACGCTCATCGGCGCCTTCGTCGTCGCCGGTCTGGCGTTGCTGGCCGCGGCGATCGTCTTCGTCGCCGGCAACGACCTCTTCAAACGCAAGGAGCGCGCAGTGATGTACTTCCGCGGCTCGATCTACGGCCTGCAGGTCGGCGCGCCGGTGGTCTTTCGCGGCGTGCGCGTCGGCAGCGTGACCTCGCTCGAGGTCGTTTACGACCGCGCCAACGACCGCTTCGTGATCCCGGTGGTGGCCGAGCTCGAGCGCGACGCGGTGCGTGGCATCGACGGCCCGCGCGGCCGCACGGCCAAGAGCGACGACGCGCCGGCGCTGGAGGCGCTGGTGCAGCGCGGCCTGCGCGCGCAGTTGCAGATGCAGAGCCTGCTGACCGGGCTGCTTTACGTCGATATCGATCTGCCGGCGCAGCGCACGCCCGCGGTGACGGCGGCGCAAAACGGCCAGGAGAACGCCGTCGTGATCAGCAACGCCGTCGAGATCCCGACTGCCGACACCGCCGTGCAGGCGCTGAAGAACCAGCTCGAGGGCGTGGACTTGCGCCGCCTGCTCGACGACGTGTCGGCGATCGCCGCCAGCGCGCGAGCCCTCGTCTCCGGTCCCGAGCTGCGGACCGCGCTTGATGACTTGCAGGCCATCACCGGCAACGTCAAGCGCTTGACGGCGCGGCTCGAACAGCGCGTGGACCCACTGGCCGCGGCGGCGAACAATGCCCTGGCCCGCACCGACCGCGCGGCGCAGCGCGTCGGCGACGCGGCCGACGAAGTGAGCGCCACGGCGAAGAGTCTGACCCGCACCTCCGACTCGCTCGGCCAGGCGGTGGCGCCCGACTCGGTGTTGATGGGCAAGGTGCACAGCGCGGCCACCGAAGTGGCCACAGCGGCAGCCGCCTTGCGCGGCGCTGCGGGCAGCGACGATGGTGTCGTCCGTCAGACCACTCGGGCGATGCAGGATCTGTCGCGCGCCGCACGCGCCTTGCGCGAACTCGCCGACAGCCTGGAGCGGCAGCCGCAGTCGCTGCTGCGCGGCCGGCCGGCCGAAGACGCCCCGCTGACGGAGCCCGCACGATGATGAAACGACGCACATTCGACAAGGCTTGTTCGGCCAGCGTGCTGATGCTGGCAGCCGGCGCTCTGGCAGCGTGCAGCAGCCCCTCGGCACCGCTGCACTACTACCGCCTGCCCGGCGAGCCGCCGGCCGGCGAAGCCGCGCCGCGCGCAGCGGCTGGCAGCGCGGTGTGGGAACTGGTCCCCGGTCTGCCGATGCCCGAGCTGCTCGGACGCGACACGCTGTTCGTCGAAGAAGGCGCCGCCGGCATCCGGCTGCTGCACGGCCACCGCTGGGCCGAACCGTTGCGCGACGCGCTGCCGCGCCTGCTGCGCGACGATCTCGCGCGCTTGGTGCCCGGGCTTTGGAGCGGGCCTGCGGCGCCGAACGTGCAGAACACACCGATGGCGGGGCGTGTGCAGGTCGAGCTGTTGGCGCTGCAAGGCAACCTGCCGCGCCGTCAGGTGGCCGTGTCGGCGCGCTGGGTGGTGACGGCGGGTGCGACTGCGCAGCCGCGCGCATGGCGCGCCGACGAGACCGTGCCGTGGACCGACGCGTCGCCCGAATCGCTGGTCGTGGCCCAACGCGTCGCCATGTGGCGCTTGGCGCAGCGCATCGCGGCCAGCTTGCAGGGCGGCTGAGCCGCATTTGCGTTCAATGACATCAACACAGCTGGCGGCCCGCGGCCACATGGCAGCCGTCGATCGACGCGGTGAAGGTCAGCAATCTGCCAGGGAATGTGCGCTGGCGAACAGATGCAAAACCATCAACCGACTACACCGCAATCAATGCGTTTGGCCTTTGCTCGCGCGAAGTGTCGATTTCGCCGCACCTCGTTCGTCGTTGCAATAGACGCCGAGCATCACCAGCCGCCCTGATCTACCCACTCACTCCAAGGAGAGTTGTCATGAACAGCAGCGAAGCTGAGACCCGACGAATTGTCGAATTGCGGCCACCTTCGCGGTGATCGCCACATCGCCGATCGAGCGCATGGCGGCCAACGAGCGCGGCTGGCGGATTCGGGATCGAAGGCGCTGCCATCGAAGGCTTGTGTCGCTCGCTGGCGAGTGAACTCTCGCCGCAGGGCGTGCGGGTCATCTGCATACGCTCAGCCGGGTCGCCTGAATCGTTTGCCGACGATTTGAACGACAGTTTCGGCAAGGCGCGTGAGGAGATGACGGCGATGATTTCCAAAGAGACTTTGCTGAAGCGGACGCCTTCACTCGCCGAGGTCGGTAACGTCGCGGTCTTGATGGCGTCTGACTATGCGAGCCCGATGACGGCAACTGTTGCGAACATGACGTGCGGCTCGATCGTGGACTGATCAAGTTGACGAACCCCAATGCCGCATCCCGGCTTCAATCACCACGACAGGAGATATGACATGACGAGCACACCCAACCCCAAGCCACCCGAACCTTCAGCGGCCCACAAGCGCCTCGAGGTCTTCATCGGCAATTGGCATGCCGAAGGAACGTCCTACGGCGACGGGCAGGATGCCGCCGACCCGCGTGCGGCGGGCGTAACGTGGACGAGCGACGAAAGCTACGAATGGCTGCCTGGCAGTTTCTTCGTGCTGCACCGCTGGGATGCGCAGATGGGAAAGCACGAGTTCAAGGGCGCCGAGATCATGGGCTACGACGAGGCCGAGGGCGGCTACTTCACGCGCATGTTCGACAACGCCGGCCACCACCCCGATTACGCCGGGAGCGTTGACGGCGACGTCTGGAACTTCACCGAAGCGCAAACGCGCGCCACCGTGAAGGTGCAGGACGGCGGCGACAAGATGACCTTCAACTGGGAATGGAAAAACGGCGGCAGCAAGTGGCTGCCTTTGTGTGACCGGGTCGCGGTGCGGACGGAAGCGGAGTCCGGCACGATGGAGGGGAGGCCATGACCACGCTCGAGAGCCGGCCGAACACTGCACTCCTCGTCGTCGACATGCAGGCCGGCGTCATCGCGGGGGCTCACGGGCGCGATGCGGTCGTCAAGAACGTCCAAACCCTTGTCGCGAAAGCGAGGCGGGACCATGTCTGCGTCATCTGGGTCCAGCACTCCGACAATCAGCTTGCGAAGGGGAGTGACGGTTGGCGGATCGTTCCCGAACTGACTCCGGGCGACGCCGAGCCCCTGGTTGAAAAAATCTACGGCGACTCCTTCGAGGACACCGATCTCGAGGCGGTGCTGTCGGGCTTTCGAGTTGGGCGACTTGTCGTCGTCGGCGCCCAGTCCGATGCGTGCATCCGCTCGACGATCCACGGCGCGTTCGTCAGGGGGTACGACGTGACCCTTGTCAGCGACGCCCACACGACCGAGGACCATTCGCAATGGGGGGCGCCACCGCCGGACAAGGTCGTTGCGCACACAAACTTGTACTGGACCTACCAGACGGCGCCGGGCCGAAAAGCCGAGACGGTCGAGACCAAAGGTGTCAAGTTCTACAGCGCGCCGTGACGCTGGCGTGACTCGGACGTGTCGTACGGACAGTCCTCGGACGGATCGCAAGCCGCCACTCACCCGTTGGCCGTTGCCCTGACCTCGCCGATCGACGTCACGCCCGCCAGCACCTTGTCGATGCCGTCCTGGCGCAGCGTGCGCATGCCGTCGGCCATCGCTTGTCGTTGCAGTTGTTCGGCGCGTGCGCCGGTCTGAATCAGGCGGCGCAGCTCGCGCGTCACCGTCATCAGCTCGTGCAGCGCGGCGCGGCCGCGCAGGCCGGTGCCTTCGCACGAGGCGCAGCCTTTGGATTGCCACTGCATCAGTTGCGCGCCGTGCCGCGCGCGCCACTCGGCCAGCACCTGGTCCTTCGATGGCGCCGCGCCGTCGGGAAAAACATGCAGCCAGTCGTGCAGCAGCTCATCGACCTCGTCGCCGCTGGCGTTGCGCGCGGCGCGGCACTGCGGGCACAGGCGACGCACCAGGCGCTGCGCCAGCACCGCCAACAGCGAGTCGCCGAAGTTGAACGGGTCCAGGCCCATGTCGAGCAAGCGCGTCACCGTCTCCGGCGCGCTGTTGGTGTGCAGCGTGCTCATCACCAGGTGGCCGGTCAGCGAGGCTTCGACGGCAGTCTGCGCCGTTTCGCGGTCGCGGATTTCGCCGACCATGATCACATCCGGGTCGGCGCGCAGGAACGAGCGCAGCGCCTTGGCAAAGGTCCATTCGATCTTCGGATTGACCTGCACCTGGCGCAGCCCGGCCTGGGTGATTTCCACCGGGTCTTCGGCCGTCCAGATCTTGCGCTGCGCGGTGTTCAGATGCGCCAGCGCCGAATGCAGCGTCGTCGTCTTGCCCGAGCCGGTGGGGCCGACACAGAGAACCATGCCGTACGGGCGCTCGATGGCGTTGACCAGGCGCTGGTAGTTGCCCTGAGGTCCGCTCGACAGACCGATCTGATCGATCGGCAGCGCGCGCGCGTTGGCCAAGAGGCGCAGCACCACGTCTTCGAGGCCGTTGGCGGTGGGAATCGTGGCCACGCGCAGCTCGAGCTTGTGCTGCGCCGAGAACTTGGCGAAGGCGATCTTGCCGTCCTGCGGTTTGCGGCGCTCGCTGATGTCGAGATCGCACATGATCTTGATGCGGGCGACGATGGCAGCGCGGTAGGTGTGCGGCAGTTCGAGATAAGGTTTCAACACACCGTCCTTGCGGAAGCGGATGCGCACCTTCTCGCGGCCCGGCATGGTTTCGACGTGGATGTCGGAGATGCCCTGCGCCTGCGCATCGACGATCATCGTGTGCACGAGGCGCACCAGAGAGTTGTCGGACTGCTCGATGGCCTGCTCGTCGCCGTGGTCGCGCTGCGCGTTGTGGTGCTGCTGCTCCAGTGTTTCGAGCAGCTTGCTGGCATCGACGGCTTCGAACGGAATCGTCTCTTCGAGCGTCAGCGGGATGTTGTTGGCCCACGGGTCGTCGCCGAAGCGCTGGTACGTGGTGGCGATGGCCGCGGGCAAGGCGTCGGCCGGCGCCAGCGCGGGCACGAGCTTCAATTGCGTCACGAACTCGATCTCGTCGACGTCGGCGCGCCGCGACGGGTCGGCCATGGCGACGACGAGCTGGCCGCCGCGCAGCAGCAGCGGCATCACCTGCAAGCGGCGGGCGATGTTGTACGGCAGCGCGCGCACCGCATCGGGCTCGACCGGAAACACGGCGGTGTCGATCACCGGGTAGCCCATCTTGCGCGCCAGGGCGTGCTGCAGGTCGAGGCGCGAGACATGGCCGGCGCGCACCAGCAGCTCGCCGAGCGGGATCGAGCGCTCGCTCTTCTGCTGTTCGAGCGCATGCTCGAGTTGCGACGCTGTGATCAGGTTCAGCGCCACCAGCGCTTCGCCGATGCGCACCACCGGCATGCGGGCCTGCTGGTCGATCGCTTCGAGCAACTGCGCCGGCTCGACGATGCGCTGCGCCAGCAGCAGCTCGCCGAGTTTGCGCGTGCGCAGCGCGGCTTGTTCAGCCACCGCCCGCTCCACCTGCTCGGGCGTTACGGCCTGCTGCTCGACCAGCACCTCGCCGATGCGCGGGCCGATCTCGAAGTCGGCATACGAACTCCTGGGCACGAAGACGCGCAACACGCGCCCGGATTCGTCCTGCGGCGGAAACAGGAAGACGCCGTGCTCGGTGGCGACATGGCCGACGCTCTTGCCGCTGAGCGCGCCGCCCTGCGCCAGGCGCAGGCGGAATTCCGCGGCCGCCGGCGGCGCGAGCATGCGTGCATGCGGGTCGCCGGCTGCCGGCTGCTGCGCCGCGACCGGCGCTGTCAGCGTGATGCGCCGCAATTGCGCCAGGCGCAGGCTCATCTCGGTGCGCGTGGCGTGCACGCGAACGCGAATCAGGCCCGCGGCAAAGTCCATCGCCAGCAGCGTCGCGCCGATGGCTGCGCTGGTCAGACCCTCGATTTCACAGGCGGCGCCCAACGGCGATTCGCCGGCCGGATAGCCGGCATACGGCGGCGTCGGCCAGCGCCAGGGTGCTGCGGCTTGCGCAGCGCTCGTACTCGGTTGAGACAGATCGGACATCGCAGTTCGCGCGGGGCGCGCGCAAAGGAACCAGGTTCCTCATGCTAGACCGCGAGGCTGCAGAGCAATGGTCTGAACAGCGCGACGAACACCGCGCTGTTCAAACTCAATAGGCGGTGATGTTGCTCGCCCAGACGTCGCTGGACTTGATATGAGCGGCCAGCGCCACGCTGAGTCGCCCGCGCGGCGCGATCACCGGCACCAGCTCCAAGCCAGCCACCGACTGCAGCGACTTCAGCGTGGCCACGCAGGCCAGCGAATCCACGGCCACGAACAGGCGATTGCCGTCCTGCATCAGCGGCAGCGCACGGTGCTCGTGCATCACTGCTGCCGAGAAGCGTTTCACGGCCTTCGGATCGACCGGGAAGCGCAGCAGATCGACCACCGGGTAGCCCATCTTGTGCGCCAGCGCGGTCTGCAGATCGGCGCCGGTGATGAGGCCGGCGCTGACCAGCGCTTCGCCCAGCGGTTGCTCGTTGGCAGCTTGCGCTTGCGCGCGCACGGCGCGGTCGAGTTCGTGTTGCGTCACCAGACCAAGCTCGCGCAGCGATTCGCCGAGCGGCCGGATCGCGGCCTTCAGTTGCGCCTGCGCGGCGGCCAGCATTTGCTCCGGCGTGGCCACCCAGCGCTCGGCGGCCAGCTCTTCGAACGACTTGCCCAGGCTGACGCCGGTGCAGGTGGCGGTGGGCACGAACTGGCGCAGCACGGCGTGGCCGCCATCGGCCGGCGCAAAGAGGAACCAGCCGCAACGCTGGCGCACATGGCCGATGGTGCGCCCGGCCAGATGGCCGCCGGCCGAGAGCTCGGCGGTGTAGTCGCGCTCCTGTGCAGCGGCGGGCATGCGCTCGTTCGGCGCGCCCGGCGCCTGCCGTGCCTGCGTCCACGGTTTCAAGACCGTCAGCCGGCGCATGCGCGAGAACGGCAACCACAGCGGATCGCCGTCGCGGCCGACGCGCACCCGCATGCGCTCGCGGGCAACGTCGAAATCGACGAGCTCGCCTTCGAAGGTCACGCCGCCAGCAGACTCGACGCGGCACGGCAGCGCGCCCGCGGGCAGCGCACTCATCGACTGCGCATGCGCAAACGGCGGCAGCGGCCAGGCCCATTCGTCTTCGATGGACAGCGTGATGGTCGGCAGCGGTGTCGATACGGCGTTGCTCATGGTGCGGATCCTCCCTCTCGTCTGCATTCGCGCGTTGCGGCGCGAAGCCGGATTTGTGTCGGTGACAGAGGGTAACCAGCGGCACGGAAAGCCCGCGTGAGGAATGCACACGCATGCATCCGGCACTGCGCCGGGCCCGCAGGCGCGGGGTGCAGATGTGACGGGTTCGGCGCGGTGTCAGTGCGCCATCAACAGCTTGGGCAGCGCGGTGATGATCGACGGGAACAGCGTCACGAGCACGATGGCCGCGGCCATGCAGAAGAAGAACGGCAGCGTGACGCGCGCGATCCAGCTGATCTCGCGGCCGGTCATGCCTTGGAGTACGAACAGGTTGAAGCCCACCGGCGGCGTGATCTGCGCCATCTCGACGACGAGGACGACGAAGATGCCGAACCACAGCGGATCGATGCCGGCCTTGACGACGGTGGGCATGACGACGCCGATCGTCAGCACGACCATCGAGATGCCGTCGAGAAAACAGCCGAGCACGATGTAGAACACCGCCAGCGCCAGCAGCAGCTGCCATTGCGTCAGGCCGAGCGTGGCGATCCATTCGGCGAGGTGCCGCGGCAGGCCGATGTAGCCCATGCTGAGTGTGAGGAACGCAGCGCCGGCGAGGATCAGCGCGATCATGCAGTACAGCCGCGTGCCGCCGAGCAGCGAGTCCTTGAACGTCTGCCAATTCAACGAGCCTTGCGCGGCCGAGAGCACCAGCGAACCGACAACGCCGACGGCAGCGGCTTCGGTCGCAGTGGCGATGCCGGCGTAGATCGAGCCGAGCACGGCGACGATCAACAGCACGACGGGAATCAGGTGCCGCGACTCGCTGACTTTTTGCGCCAGGCTCATCGCGGCATCGGCCGGCGGCACGAGCTTCGGATTTCGCAACGCCCAGTAGATGAGGTAGCCCGAGAACAACGACGCCAGCAGCAAGCCCGGCAGCACACCGGCCATGAAGAGTTGCGCGATCGAAACTTCAGCCGCGACGCCGTAAACGATCATGATGATCGACGGCGGAATCAACAGCCCGAGCGTGCCGGCGCCGGCCAGCGAGCCGATGGCAATGTCGTCCGGGTAGCCGCGGCGCTTCAACTCCGGCAACGTCATCTTGCCGATCGTGGCGCAGGTGGCCGCCGATGAGCCCGAGACCGCGGCGAAGATCGTGCAGCCCGCCACGTTGGTGTGCAGCAGGCGGCCGGGCAGCGACTGCATCCACGGCGCCAAGCCGCGGAACATGTCGTGCGACAAGCGCGTGCGAAACAGGATCTCGCCCATCCAGACGAACAGCGGCAGCGCGGTCAGCGTCCAGCTCGACGCCGAACCCCAGATCGTCACGGCCATCGCGTCGCCGGCCGGCCGCGAGGCAAATAGCTGCATGCCGATCCAGGCCACACCGGCCAGCGCGAGGCCGATCCAAACGCCCGAAGCGAGGATTGCGAACAGCACCGCGATCAGCAGCACGGTGACAACGAGCTCATTCACTGCGGGCAATCTCCGTGGCTGCAACCGCACGCCGGCCTTGCAGCTCAAGCACGAACTCATCGACGAAGGCGATGAAAAGGATCAGCGTGCCGACGGCCATGCCCAACTGCGGAATCCACAGCGGCGTGGCATCGTTGCCGGTGGAGATGTCGTTGAAGGCGCGCGATTGCCAGACCAGCCGCGACGCGTAGAACGCGAGCACGCCGGCCAGCACCGCTGAACAGGCCAGCGCCCACAGCTCTAGCGCACGGCGCAAGCCCGGCCGCAACGCGCTGAGCAGCAACGTGACGCGAATGTGCTCGCCGCGTTTCAACGTGTGCGCCAGCGCGAGGAATCCGGCTGCGGCCATGAAGTAGCCGGCATAAGCGTCGGTGCCCTTGACGTAAAAGTGCAGCTCGCGCCCACCGATCGACAACAGCACCGCGATCAACAGCGCGATCATGAAAAGGGCCGCCAGCCAGGCCGCCCCGTCGTACAGCGTGTCGAGAAAGCGGCGCACGCCTACTTTCTGTACGCGTCGATCAACTGCTTGCCTTCCGGTCCGGCTTTGTCGAGCCACTCCTTGAGCAACGTGTCGCCGACCTTCTTCATGTCGGCCGCGAGCGCCGCCGGTGGCGGCAGGATGTTCATGCCGCCGCCCTTCAACTTGTCGAGCGACTCAGTATTGGCCTTCTTGCTCGCTGCGAGGCCGCGCGTCTCGGCATCGGCCGCGGCCTTCAGCAGCGCCTGCTTCGTCGGTGCATCGAGCGCATCCAACGCCGCCTTGTTGACGACGATCAAGTTGCGCGGCAGCCAGGCCTGCGTGTCGTACCAGTACTTCACATGCTCATGCAGCTTGGCATCCCAGCCGGTAGAGCCGCTGCTCATCATCGACTCGGCAACGCCGGTGGCAAACGCTTGGCTGACTTCCGCAGCCTGCACCGTCACCGGCTGCGCGCCCACCAACTCAGCGATGCGGCTCGTCGCCGGGTTGTAGGCGCGCCACTTCACACCCTTCAAGTCGGCAGCAGATGCGAGCGGCTTCTTCGAATACACGCCCTGCGGCGGCCACGGCACCGAGTACAGCGGCACCATGCCCTGCTCGGCGAGTTTCTTCTCGAAGACCGGCTTCTGCGCCGCCCACAACTTGACCGATTCGTCATAGCTGTCGGCCAGGAAGGGAATCGCATCGGCGCCGAACAGCGGCCACTCGTTGGCGAAGTTCGAGATCAGCACCTCGCCGATCTGCGCCTGCCCGCCCTGCACGGCGCGCTTGATCTCCGGCGCCTTGAACAGCGACGCGCCCGGATGGACGGTGATCTTCAACTTGCCGGCGGTGGCCTTGTCCACGTCGGCGGCGAATTCGACGAGGTTGATGCTGTGGAAGTTAGTGGCCGGGTAGGCGGCGGGCAGGTCCCACTTGGTCTGGGCGGCGGCGGAACCGGACAGACCAACGAGCACAGCAACGGCGGCGAACGAACGAAGGATCGGCTTCATGGGTCGGGCGTTCAGAAGGATGGTGGTGGCCGCGAGCATAAGGCGGCGCCGAGCGGCCCGCGCCGGGGTTGACCCGGGATACGATCTTGCGAACCACCCTTGCCCCACGGGCCCGAGGAACGAACATGGCCGCCTACCTGATCGCCGAGCACCTGATCGAGGATGCCGAACGGTTCGAACAATACCGCCGCGCGGTGGCGCCGTTGATCGAGCGCTTCGGCGGTCGCTACCTGACTCGCGGCGGCTCGCACCGCGTGCTCGACGGTGCCTGGCGTCCCACACGCGCGGTGATCATCGAGTTTGCCGACATGGCCGCGCTGAACGCGTGGTACGAGTCGCCCGAGTACCAGCCCCTGATCGAGTTGCGTCGCGGTGCCGGCCGCGATGTGCTGCTCGCCATCGACTAGCGTGCCGGCAACCCTTGGCATCCTGATGCTGGACACGCAGTTCCCGCGCGTCGTCGGCGATGTCGGCCACCCGGCCAGTTGGCGCATGCCGGTGCGCTACCGCGTGGTGCGAAGCGCCTCGCCGCTGCGTGTGGTGCGCGAGGGCGATCCCGCCTTGTTGCAGCCCTTCATCGACGCCGCGCTCGCGCTGCAGGCCGAAGGAGCGCGCGCATTGACCACCAGCTGTGGCTTCCTGCTGTGCTTCCAGGACGCTTTGCAATCCGCGCTCGACATCCCCGTGTGGACGTCGAGCCTGTTGGCCCTGCCCGCCTTGCCGCGGCCCGGCGTGATCACCGTTGACGCGACCCGCCTGTGCGTCGGCGTGCCGCTCGAAGGGCTCGCGCCCGGCTGCGCGCTGCAACGCACGCTGCTCGAAGACCTGCCGACGCTCGACGAGCGCGCCGCCGAGGCCGACACCGTGGCGGCTGCGCAGCGTCTGGTCGCGCGCCATCCCGAGGTCGAGCACGTCGTCCTCGAGTGCACCAACCTGCCGCCCTACGCTGCCGCCATCGAGCGCGCCACCGGCCGGCCCGTCCACCACCTGATGACGTTCGTGCACGAGCGTTGGGAAGCAATGCCATGACCACGAAACGTTGGCAGTTCTGGATCGATCGCGGCGGCACGTTCACCGACATCGTCGGCCGCGCGCCCGACGGCGCGCTCGTCACCGCCAAGCTGCTCTCGGAAAACCCGGAGCAATACCGCGACGCGGCCGTCGAAGGCATCCGCCGCTTGCTCGGTCTGAAGGCCGGTGCGCCGATCACGCCCGAGCAAGTCGACTGCGTGAAAATGGGCACCACGGTCGCTACCAACGCGCTGCTCGAACGCAAAGGCGACCGCACGCTGCTCGTCACCACCCGTGGTTTTCGCGACGCGCTGCGCATCGCCTACCAGGCGCGGCCGAAATTGTTCGAGCGCCACATCGTTTTGCCGGAGCTGCTGTACGAGCGCGTGATCGAGGCGCAGGAGCGTGTGGGCGCGCATGGCGACGTGCTGACGGCGCTCGACCCGGCGCACTTGAAGCGCGAGCTGCAGGCGGCGTTTGACGCCGGCATCCGCGGCTGCGCTGTCGTGTTCATGCACGGCTACCGGTTCACCGCGCACGAGCAAGCGGTAGCGAAGCTCGCGCGCGCGATCGGCTTCACGCAAGTCAGCGCATCGCATGAGGTCAGCCCGCTGATGAAGTTCGTCTCGCGCGGCGACACCACCGTCGTCGATGCCTACCTGTCGCCGATCCTGCGCCGCTATGTCGATCAGGTGGCGTCGCAGATGCCGGGCGTGCGCCTGTTCTTCATGCAGAGCAGCGGCGGCCTCGCCGAAGCGCATCACTTCCAGGGCAAGGACGCCATCCTCTCCGGCCCGGCCGGCGGCATCGTCGGCATGGTGCGCACGGCGGTCGCGGGCGGGCACTCGAAGGTCATCGGCTTCGACATGGGCGGCACGAGCACCGATGACCGCCACTACGCCGCCGTGTTCCAACGCCCGTTCTAAACGCAGGTCGCCGGTGTGCGCATGCGCGCGCCGATGATGAGCATCCACACCGTCGCTGCCGGCGGCGGTTCGATCCTGTCGTTCGACGGCGCGCGGCTGCGCGTCGGCCCGCAAAGCGCCGGCGCCAATCCCGGCCCGGCGAGCTACCGCCGCGGCGGGCCGCTCGCGGTCACCGATGCCAATGTGATGCTCGGCAAGATTTCTCCGGCGCACTTTCCCAAAGTGTTCGGACCGCGCGGCGACGAAGCGCTCGACCGCGATGCCGTCGTGGCGAAGTTCGACGCGCTAGCCGCCGACGTGCGCACGCGCACCGGCCGCGAGACGACGGCGGAATCACTGGCCGAAGGCTTCCTGCAGATCGCCGTGCAGAACATGGCCAATGCGATCAAGCGCATCTCGGTGGCGCGCGGCTACGACGTGACGCAATACACGCTGCAATGCTTCGGCGGCGCCGGTGGCCAGCACGCTTGCCTGGTGGCCGATGCGCTCGGCATGAGCCGCGTCTTCGTGCACCCGCTGGCCGGTGTGCTGTCGGCGTATGGCATGGGACTGGCCGACCAGATCGCGATGCGTGAGGCCTCGATCGAGTTGCCGCTCGACACCGCAGGCTTGGCCGCCGCCGAGCAGCGCCTCGCGCAACTCGGCGCTGCCGCGTGCGATGAAGTGGCCAGCCAGG
The DNA here is from genome assembly GCA_031375525.1 of Burkholderiales bacterium. GTDB lineage: Bacteria > Pseudomonadota > Gammaproteobacteria > Burkholderiales > Burkholderiaceae_C > CADEEN01. The sequence goes on along the minus strand of JANMHY010000956.1, from coordinate 505 downwards.
GCGTCGCGCGCGATGCCATCGAGCTGCGCCGACGCGTGCATGTGCGCTATCAGGGCACCGACACCGCGCTCGTCGTGGCCTTTGGCGAGCAGCGCGCGATCAAGCAGGCGTTCGAGGCCAGCTACAAGCAGCGCTTCGCCTTCTTGATGCCCGATCGCTTGCTGGTGATCGAAGCCGTCTCGGTCGAAGCGGTGGGCGCGGGCGAGCAGCACGTCGCTGCAACGAGCCAAGCCGAGCCCCCGCCGTCGCGTCCCGAAGCCGATGCAACGGTACGCCTGCACGCCGGGCGCTGGCTCGACGCGGGCTTGTTCGTGCGCGAGTCGCTGGCCGCGGGCGCGCTGATCGACGGCCCGGCCATCGTTGCGGAGAAGAATGCCACCACCGTCGTCGAACCGGGTTGGCAGGCACGTCTCACAACCTCGGGCCCGATCGAGCTGCAGCGCACGGTGCCGCGCGCCACACAACACGCCATCGGCACGCAAGCCGACCCGGTGATGCTGGAGGT
>JANMHY010000937.1:0-2849 GCA_031375525.1 Burkholderiales bacterium | reverse complement strand
TCGGCGGCAAAGGCCTTGGCCTCGTCGCTGACCGCCGCGGCTTGCGGCAGAGCGGCATGCATCGCGTCGACACCCCAGACCCGCAGCCCGGCGCGCGGCACGAGGAACTGCTGCTGCAATTCGCGCAGCAGCACCTCGGGCAGATGCGCTGGCAGGGGCGTGAGCATCAGCGCGCGCGTCCAGCGGTGCAGGCGGTCGGCAATGGCCACGTTGTCCTGGCCGTTGCGGATCATCTCGACGATCTTCTTTTCCAGGCCCTTGATGCGGTCGCGCAGCATTTCCATCTGCCGCTCCTGCAGCGAGACGGCGCGCTGGCCGAACGGGCTTTGCAGCTGGATCGTCGCCAAGAGTTCGGCGTGGCGCTCGAAGAACGCCGGCGTGTTGGCCAGGTAGTCGGCGATGTCGTTTTCAGTGATGCCCTGGGGCACGCTGGAAGTCACAGTTCAATCTCTCCTTCAAAAGACGTTTCGGCCGGGCCGGTCATGAACACATGCGAATCGCCACCGGCCCACTCGATTGTCAGCAGCCCGCCGCGCATGTGCACATCGACCTTGCCGTCGAGCCAACCCGCGCGAATGCCGCTGACGACGGCCGCGCAAGCCCCCGTGCCGCAGGCCAGCGTTTCGCCGGCACCGCGTTCGTACACCCGCAGCGCGATCTCGCGGCGCGAGATCAATTGCATGAAGCCGGCGTTGACCTTCTGCGCAAAGCGCGCGTGGCGCTCGATCAGCGGCCCGAGCGTGGCAACGGGCGCCTGGTTCAGATCGTCGACGCGGCACACCGCATGCGGGTTGCCCATCGACAGCACGGCAAGCTCGATGGTGCGGCCGTCGACATCGACCGGCCACAACGCAAAGCCCTGGACCTCGCGCGGCACGAGGCCGCCGGCATCGAACGGCACGCGATCGAGATCGAACACCGGCGTGTTCATGTTCACCGTCACGCGCCCATCGTCGCGCCAGTGCAGCTCGAGCTGGTTGTTCACCGTCTCGACGCGCACCGTCGTCTTGTCGGTCAACCCCTTGTCGCGCACATAGCGCACGAAGCAGCGCGCGCCGTTGCCGCAATGCTCGACCTCGTCGCCGGAAAACCCGTTGTAGATGCGGTAGCGACAGTCGATGCCCGGCGTGCTGCTGTTCACGACCACCAGGATCTGATCGGCGCCGACGCCGAAGCGCCGGTCGCCGAGGCGCTGCACCTGCTGTAGCGTGAGTTCGATCGGCGTGTGCGTGGCGTCGAGCACGACAAAATCGTTGCCCGCGCCTTGCATCTTGGTGAAGGGCAATCGCATGGAGCGCGCATTATCGTCTGCGCGTTTTGCGGTTTCAGGGTTGCAGCTTGCGCTTGACCGCGGCCGCAATGCGCGCCGGAAAGAAGCCGGAATCGAGGTGTTCGACAAACGCCGTGCGCTGCGCGGCGGGCATCGGCTGCACTTCCTGCACCAGCGCCGCCGCCACCTCATCCTGCTCGGCCGGCGACAGTGCATGCATCTGCTCGCGGGCCTGCCGCAGTTGCGGAATCATCGGCTTCAAGATGCCCATCGCCATGCCGACGGCGGGCACGCTGGCCGGCACGAGCTGCAGGCACTCCTTGAACTCGGCCTGCATCGCCTGGGGAAAAAAGCCAAGCGCAGTCATGTCGTCGATGGTGGCCAGCGTCTCCGGCAGCGTCAGCGGCTGGGCCATCGACTGCTGCACGCGCGCCATCATCGCGGCCTGCCGCGGGTCATTGATGGCGCCCGCCGGCAGTCGATCCACCGAGGGCATGCGGTCCCGCATCGCACCTTCCAAGTCTGGCGGTAGGGCGCCGGCGCCGCCCAGGCCTGCGGCGCCCGGCATGCCGGGCATCGACATCCCTGCGGGCATGCCGGGCATCGACATTCCCGCGGGCATGCCGGGCACCGCGCCCGCACCCGCCAAGCCACCGCCCTTGCGCACGTCGAGCGTGTTGATCGCATTCGTCAACGCGATGCCCTTGCAGCCCATGCCGGCGAGGCTCGACAGCAGCGCGTTCTTGATCATCGAAGTCGCCGCTTGCTGCGCGATCTGCTTGACCATGAACAACAAGGCCGGCGCCAGCGCATTGCTGGTGACCGGCAACAGCGCGAGGGCGACGGCGAGCGTCAGAGCACAGCGGCGCAGGCGCCTCATCGACAAGGCAGAACTCAGGGATGCAGCAGGTTTCTTCATGGTTCGGTGCTCCTGGCGCTGGGCGCAGCGCGGTTGTCAGTCTTTCGGCGCATCTACTCGGTCTTCTTGCTCACGCGATTCCTGCATCGCGGTGCCGTTTTGCTTGAGGTCGAAAGTCTGCCCCTCTTGCGGCACCCAGAGCACGACCGCGGACATCGGCGCCAACGAGGTGACATCGACATTGCGATCGTTGCAGTTGTCAACCACGGTGAGCGTGGTGAATACCAGCACACCACCGGCACGGTACTTGGGTGTGCCGGCCTCGGATGTGAAGGTGGCCACCGTGCCTGAACTGGCGCCGTCACTCAGATCCATCGGCGCGCTTTGCGGGCGGATCGTCCCCGACCCGGTGAATATCGACCGACAGGCGCGCGCTCGGCAATCACCTCGCGGACGAACGGCGCTTCGATGCCGTGTTCGAGCGCCTGCGCGCACACGGCCGCGGCGACCGGCGGGCAGGCGCGGAAGAAGTTCAGCCACGCCAGTTCCTGCGCGAGTGCGAGACCTGCGCCGAGCGCCGTGCGCCCGGCCGGCACATCGCCCGCATCGAAGTGCTGCAAGGCGTGCGCGAGGTGGGCGAGGCAATGGCAGAACTTGGCTTGGCGGCCACTCGCCGCGTTGCCGGCGCGCTCGAAGAACGGCACCGCTTCGGCAAAGGCG
>JANMHY010000929.1:0-3248 GCA_031375525.1 Burkholderiales bacterium | reverse complement strand
AGCGTCTTCGCCGCTTTGCGCTCCTTCGCCACCTGCACGAAGAGTTCGAGCGCGGCCTTGGCGTCGCTGACGATGCCGAGTTCCGGGTTGAACACACGCCCGATCTGCGTCGGCTCGATGTCCACATGCACGAAGGTACGGCCCTTGCAATAGACCTCGGGCGAGCCGGTGTGGCGATTGGCCCAGCGGTTGCCGATGCCGAGCACGAAGTCGCTCGCCAACATGGTGGCGTTGCCATAACGGTGCGAGGTTTGCAGGCCCACCATGCCGGCCATCAGCGGATGGTCGTCGGGGATCGTGCCCCAGCCCATCAGCGTCGGGATCACCGGCACGCCGGTCAGCTCGGCAAACTCGACCAGCAGAGCCGACGCATCGGCGTTGATGATGCCGCCTCCTGCCACGATCAACGGCTTCTCTGCGGCGGCCAGCATGTCGAGCGCGCGCTCGACTTGCTTGCGCGACGCCGCGGGCTTGTACACCGGCAGCGGCTCGTAGGTCTCGATGTCGAACTCGATCTCGGCCATCTGCACGTCGAACGGCAGGTCGAGCAGCACCGGGCCAGGGCGGCCCGAGCGCATCAGGTGAAAGGCCTGCTGGAACGCGCGCGGCACCTGCGCCGGCTCGCGCACCGTGACGCTCCACTTCGTCACCGGCTTGCTGATCGACTCGATGTCCACCGCCTGAAAGTCTTCCTTGTACAGCCGCGCCCGCGGCGCCTGGCCGGTGATGCACAGGATCGGGATGCTGTCGGCAATTGCTGAATACAGCCCGGTGATCATGTCGGTGCCCGCCGGCCCCGAGGTGCCGATGCAGACACCGATGTTGCCGGCCTTGGCCCTCGTGTAGCCCTCGGCCATGTGCGACGCGCCCTCGACGTGCCGCGCCAGGATGTGCGAGATCGACTCGCGCTCGCGCAGTGCTGCGTACAGCGGGTTGATGGCCGCACCCGGCACGCCGAAGGCCTGCGTGATGCCTTCTTTTTCCATCACCAGCACCGCGGCCATCGCCGCCTTCATCTTTGCCATGTTTGTCTCCTGGTTTGCTTCATTCCGATAGTGCACCCCACAGGCCGCCGCTGGAAGCGAAGTCAGCGCATCTCTGCTATTCCGTGGTGGAATGGCAAGCATGGATCGCGTCGCCGCCGTCGCCCTCTTTATCCGCATCGTCGAGAGCGGCAGCTTCTCGAAGGCCGCGGCCGAGTTCGGCATCACGCAGCCCACCGCGACCAAAGCGGTGGCTGCCATGGAAGAACGGCTCGGCGCGCGCCTCTTGCACCGCACGACGCGCGGCGTGAGCCCCACCGAGGTCGGCGCGCTGTACTACGACAAGTGCAAAGCCATCACGCACGAGATCGAGGCGGCCGACAACCTGGCCACGCTGATGCAAAGCGGCGTCGGCGGCACGCTGCGCATCTCGACCTCGGTGGCCTTTGGCCGGCGCGTGCTGGTGCCGCTGGCCATCGACTACATGCGCGAGAACCCGAGCCTGACGGTGGACCTGTCGTTCGACGACCGTTACGTCAACATGGTCGAGCAAGGCATGGACCTGGCGGTCCGAATGGGGCGGCTGGCCGACTCGACGCTTGGCTCACGCTACCTCGGCCGCAACCCCTGGGTCATGGTCGCCGCGCCCGCGTACCTGAAGGCGCGCGGCACACCGAAGGCGCCGCAGGAGCTGTCGCAACACGCCTGTCTGATCTACAGCACCGTGCAAGGCGACGACCGCTGGATGCTCACCGGCGCTGACGGCAAGGAGCAGGTCGTGCCGGTGCGCGGCCCGCTGCGCTCGAACAACCTCTCGGCCGTACTCGCCGCGGCGCGTGAGGGCCTGGGCATCGCGATTCTGCCCTGGTACGTGGCGCGCGAATCGGTCGCCGACGGCGCTGTGAAACCGATCCTCGACCGCCACACGCTGCCCGCGCAGGAGATCCACGCCGTGTTCCCGTCGCCCAAGCTGGTGCCGGGCAAGGTCAGCGCGTTCATCGAGCATCTGCGTGCGGCGCTCGAAGGCAGTTGGTGGGAGCGCGGGGCGTAAGGCCCGCGACGCTCAGGCCGGCATCGCCGCCGGCGCATACAGCAAGGCCGGCACCTGCTCCGGCCGCAGCGGCCGCGACAGCAGGTAGCCCTGCCCGGCGTGCACGCCGAGACGGCGCAGCGTTGCCAATTGCTCTGCCGTCTCGATGCCTTCGGCGACCACGTTCTTGCCCAGGGCCTGACCGAGCGTCAGCACCGCGCGCACGATCTCGACGTACTCGGAGCCGCCGTCCATGGCCACGACGAAGGAGCGGTCGATCTTCAGGCAGTCCACCGGCAGCGTGCCGAGGTAGGCCAGCGACGAGTAGCCAGTGCCGAAGTCGTCGATCGCCAGGCGCACGCCCACCGCTCGCAAGCGCGCGATGGTGTCGCGCGCCATGTCCAGGCGGCTCATCAGCATCGTCTCGGTGATTTCCAGCGTCAGCCGGCTCGACGCCACGCCGTGGCGATGCAGGACCCGCAGCACGCGCTCGACGAAGTCGGGTTGCGCCAAGTCGCGGCCCGAGATGTTGACGCTCACGCCCAGATGCGCCATGTGCGGCGCCGCGCGGTGCCAGGCCGCGAGTTGCTCGACCGCCTTGTCGACGATCCAGGCCGTCAGCGCCTCGATGTGGCCTGCCTCTTCGGCCAGGCTGATGAACACCGCGGGGCTGACAGGGCCGCGGGTCGGATGCTGCCAGCGCGCCAACGCTTCGAAGCCGATCAGGCGGTACGGCTCGAGGTCGAACAGCGGCTGGTAGCTGACGGAGAGTTCGCCCTCGCCGATGGCATGCCGCAAATCAGCTTCAAGGGCCAGCTTGTCGGCAATGCGCTCGTGCATCGTGCGGTCGAAGACCGCCACGCGGCCGCGCCCGGCCGACTTGGCCTCGTACATCGCCAGGTCGGCGTCGCGCAGCAGTTCGTCGACGGTGCGGTAGCCGAGGTCGCTGAACGTGACGCCCACACTGGCCGACGGGATGATCTCGGTGCCGCCGATCGGCAGCGGCTTGGACAGCGCCTGCAGGATGCGCTCGGCCAGCCCCGTGCCGTCGTCGCTGTCGTGCAGGTCATGCAGCAGCACGGCGAACTCGTCGCCGCCGAGCCGGGCCACCACTTCTTTCCTGCGCAGGCATTGCTGGATGCGCCGGCCCACTTCTCGCTGCATCTCGTTGCCGTTGAAGTGGCCCTGGCTGTCGTTGACCACCTTGTAGCGGTCGAGGTCGAGGTACATCACCG
>JANMHY010000917.1:0-4905 GCA_031375525.1 Burkholderiales bacterium | reverse complement strand
GGCGGCGAATACCGCGCCCATCGGCACGCAGCCGTTGGTGATGCCCTTGGCGGCGGTCATCAGGTCCGGCGTGACGCCGAAGGTCTGCGCCGCAAAGGGCTGGCCGGTGCGGCCGAAGCCGGTGATGACCTCGTCGAAGATGAGCAGGATGCCGTGCTTGTCGCAGATCGCGCGCAGGCGTTCGAGGTAGCCCTTGGGCGGGATCAGCACGCCGGTGGAGCCCGCGATCGGCTCGACGATGACGGCGGCGATGGTGCTGGCGTCGTGCAGCGTCACCAGTCGCTCGAGATCGTCGGCGAGGTCGGCGCCATGCTCGGGTTGGCCGACGGCAAACGCATTCTTCGACAGGTCGTGCGTGTGGCGGATGTGATCGACACCGGCGAGCAGCGTGCCGAACATCTTGCGGTTGGCAACGATGCCGCCGACCGAGATGCCGCCGAAGTTGACGCCGTGATAACCGCGCTCGCGGCCGATCAATCGCGTGCGCGAACCTTCGCCGCGCACGCGGTGGTAGGCGATCGCCATCTTCAGCGCCGTCTCCACCGACTCTGATCCCGAGTTGGTGAAGAAGACTTTGTTCATGCCCGCCGGCGCCAACTCGGCGACTTTTTCGGCGAGCGCAAAGGCCTTCGGGTGCGCCATCTGGAACGGCGGCGCGAAGTCGAGTTCGGCCGCTTGTTCGGCAATCGCCTTGACGATCTTCGGCCGTGCGTGGCCGGCGTTGACGCACCACAGGCCCGCCACGCCGTCGAGGATCTGCCGGCCCTCCGGCGTCCAGAAATACATGCCTTCGCTCCTGGCCAAGAGGCGCGGTGCCTTCTTGAACTGCCGGTTGGAAGTGAAGGGCATCCAGTAAGCATCCATACGCTCAGCCATGACGATCTCCGTGCAATGTGAGGTGGTGTGAAGCGGGCAGTGTGCCGCTTTCACCAAGTGCCAGTCTAGGCAGGGACCGGCGCAATAGGGTTGCGCAATCGACCGGGGCTTACCCGGCTCGCCGCAATATCATGCGTCTGACTCGACGGAAAGAAGAATCGGATGCGAAACAAGAGCCCGCTGGCGCAACTGGATGCGATCGATATCTCTATTCTGGAGGCTTTGCAAGGCAATGGCCGACTGTCGAATCTGGAGCTCTCGCAGCGCGTGCACCTGTCGCCGTCGGCCTGCCTGCGCCGGGTGAAGCATCTCGAAGAGTCGGGCGTGATCGCCGGCTACGTGGCGCTGCTGAACCCGAAGGCCGTCGGCGCGCATGGCACGAGCTTCACCATCGTCAACCTGGAAACGCTCGGCGGCAACGCGCTCGACATCTTCGAGCAAGCGGTGCGCGCCGAGCCACGCATCCTCGACTGCTACTACGTGGCCGGCTCGAACGACTACCTGATCCGCTTTGCGTACCAGGACGCCGAAGACCTGGAACGCTTTCACACCGAGGTGCTGATGCGGCTGCCGGGTGTGGCGCGGTCGAACTCGATGCTGGTGCTCCGGACGGTGAAGAAGACGACGGCGCTGGCGCTGACGAATTTCTAGCCGCTAGGGCGCGGCGTGGTGGGGTGTATGTGGGGTGCCGCCGGTGACTTCCCTGTCGCCATAGCAGCAGGTGGTGGCCTGGCCGGAGGCTTGAATCTCAGCATGGTTTTTGCACAGCCGCCTCCGTTATCCCCGCGACTTGCCCCCTAACTTGACACGTTCACTTACCCGTTTGGGCCATGGTCTGTCGCCCTTTGACATTTCTACGATCGCGGCAACTGGTAACGACGTGTTTCAGGCAGGCCGCCCGAATACCGCAGCGCCAGCGTCAACCGGAGACCCACCATGCCCATCCCGACCTTGACGACCGACTCCACTCTTTTTGCCCAACAAGATGACTTGGCGGGGGCGGTTTACCAACTCGCGGGCGCAACTGCCATAGCCGATGCCGCGGCTGTGTTGGCGGTGGCCGGTCCGCTGGCGCAGACCGGTGCTTCGGTCGTGCTGGATGAGTCGAGCGGGCTGCAGAACAGCACCGCAACGCCGCTTGTGCCAGGAGATGCCAACGACAACGACATCGCGGCCGCTTCGCTGAACGCCGTCTTTGCCGCGCGCCTGACGGCGTTGGGCGCAGGCACGCCGCTCGGCGCCGCGCTGAGCGGCTACACCGGCGCCGCAGGCAACACCGGCAGCGACGCCTTCACCGTCAGCGCGGGCGGCGCGACGCTCACCAATCTGAAATTCACCGACAGCGGCGGTGCCGCGCTCAACGGCCTGGACAGCGGGCTCACAACGGTCGGCGCGACCCCCATTCACATCCTTCTGTATACCGACACCGCCAACGACAACATCGTGCTCGGCCGCGCTGGCGCCGGCGGGCCGATCGTCTTTGCGGCGTACATCGACGAAACGGCGACCGGCGGCAAGCTCTGGACGGTGCAGTACCAAGCGCTGTTCAACCCCAACACGGGCAATCCCGACGATGCGATCGACCTGACGGGCAAGGTCTACATCGGCGTCGATCAGGACACGACCTTCAGCCTGGCCGGCGCGCCGTCGGGCCAGAACCTGTTCCTCATGTACACGGCGGCCGGCGCCGTGCCCGACGCGGGCGGCCGGATCGCTGGCGTTTCGATCATCGCCACCGGCAAGGACCCGGCGAACCAGTCCACCGGCGCGAACATCACCACCGGCGACACCATCAACACCAGCCAGGCGGGCGGGCCGACCACCTTCGGCACCAACAGCCAGATGATCACCGAGCAGGAAGGCGTGCGCTTCTCCTTCGTGACCGGCGCGCTCGCCAACTTCACGGTGCCCAACCTCGACCAGAACGAGGCCGACGTCGAAGCCAACATCAACTTCACCGCCATGTTCGGTGCCAGGTCGTCGGCGTTCGATGTGGTGCAGCTGCAAAGCGGCAAGTCGGCCCAGGTCAAGATCACGGCCTTGAGCACCGCCGCCGAGTCCGGCGTGAACTTCATCGACGGCTATGCCAACGACAGCACCGTCGCGATCACCAGCGTGGTGGTGAAGAACACCGCCACCGGCCTGCCGGTCACCGACCCCGCGATCATCATCACGATCAGCGGCGGCATCGCAACCATCACCGGCGTCAAGGCCGGCTACACGATCCAGTACACCACCACTGGCGATCACAACCGCGTGCTGGTTGAAAATGGCGCCGCCCTCAACGCGTCAGGCCAGACGCACGCGGATTTCGACATCGGCGGCTTCAGGGTGCTGCAAGCCTCGTCGTCGACGCTCGAGATCGGCTCGAAGATGGTGTTCGAAGATGACGGGCCGAGCACGTCGCTCAGCGGCTCCGGAAACTCGCTCAACCCGAGCGTCGATGAAACCAACCTGGGGGCGACGGCGACCTTCGCCGCCACCGACTTGTTCACGCCGGGAACCGGCAGCGCCGGCGCCGACGGGGGCGGCACGACCGTCACCAGCAGCTTCTCGATCACGCTGGTCAACCCCGCAGGCAGCGACTCCGGTCTCGTCGACACCGTGTCGGGCGACAAGATCTACCTCTACCTGAACGGCACCAACCAGATCGTCGGCCGCGTCGGCGTGGACGACAATGGCGGCGCGAACCCGCTCGGCGCGATTGCGTTCACGATCGACATCAACACCACGACGGGCGCCGGAACGCTGACGCAGCAGCGCTCGGTGGTGCACAGCGACCCGACGAACGCGAATGACTCGGTGACCCTGGGCGCGAACCTGTTCAACGTGGTCCGCACCGACACGATCACCGACAGCGAGGGCGATTCGTTCACCACGCCGCCGAGCGTGGTCACCGTCGGTGCCTTCTTCCGCTTCGACGACGACGGCCCGTCGGTCAGCGCCACGGCGAGCGCCGTGCCCACGCTGGTGACCGATGACACCGACGTTCCCGACAGCGCCGGCCCGATCAGCTTCGCGGGCCTGTTCTCGGCCAACTTCGGCAAGGACAGCTTCAAGGACGCGAACGACGACGACGTGCAGGACGTCGACGCCATTACCTACAGCCTGGGCGTCAGCGCGGACGGTGCTGCCAGCGGCCTGGTCGACACGCAGAGCGGCAGCAGCGTGGCGCTGTTCCTGCAAGGCGGCGACGTCGTCGGCCGCATCGGCGGCGCGGCAGGCACGGAGGTCTTGCGCATTCATGTCGATGCCAGCGGCGGCGTCACGCTGACGCAAGCCCGCGCGGTGGTACACGACAACCCGCTCGATCCGATCGAGACCGGCGCTTCGGCAGCCGGCCTGTCGGCGGCCAGTTTGGTCACGCTGACCGCCAAAGCCACCGACGGCGATGGTGATACCGCCAGCCTCACGCGCAACATCGGCGACGCGTTCAAGTTCGAAGACGACGGTCCGAGCATCAGCACGACCGGCACCGAGCCGACGCTGACCGTGGATGAGACGGTGCTGACGACGAACGCCACGCAGGGCTTTGCAGCCAACTTCACTTCTGCGTTCGGCGCCGACGGCGCGGGCACGCTCACCTATGCGTTGGGTGTCGTAGCGGGTGCGTCCGGACTGACGGACACGGCTACCGGCGAGGCTGTGAACCTGTCGGTCAATGCCGGTGTGGTGGAAGGCCGCACCGCGACGAGCAACCTGCTCGTGTTCACGGTCAGCGTCGCCGCCAACGGCGACGTCACGCTCGACCAACTGCGCGCGGTGGTGCACCCCGTCACGACCAACCCCGACGATTCAAAGACCCTGACGTCCGACAACCTGGTGACGCTGACGGCCACCAAGACCGACAAGGACGGCGACAGCGCCCAGGCCACGCTCAACATCGGACAGAACCTGGTGTTCAAGGACGACGGCCCGAGCATCAGCACGACCGGCGCCGAGCCCACGTTGACGGTGGACGAAACGGTGCTGGCGACAGACGCCACGCAGAGTTTCGCAGCCAACTTCACTTCTGCGTTCGGTGCCGAC
>JANMHY010000916.1:0-1670 GCA_031375525.1 Burkholderiales bacterium | reverse complement strand
AGCGTCTTCTCCTCGGCCCAGCGCGCATCCAGCGCCGCCAGGCGCGCACGTTCCGTCGTCAGCAGTTCGGTCGCCTCGGTCTCGCGCTTGCCGATGTCGATGCCGATGGCACGCTCGCGCGCGATGATGCCGAGCTCGGTCTCCAGCGCCTCGATGCGCTTGCGGCTGTCGTCCACCTCGGCCGGAGTGGCATGCAGGCTCACCGCCACGCGCGCGCAGGCGGTGTCGAGCAGGCTCACGCTCTTGTCGGGCAACTGGCGCGCCGGAATGTAGCGGTGGCTCAGCTTCACGGCCGCTTCCAGCGCCTCGTCGAGGATCTGTACCTTGTGGTGCTTTTCCATCGTGCTGGCGACGCCGCGCATCATCAGGATGGCCTTCGGCTCGTCGGGCTCGTCGACCTGCACGGTCTGGAAGCGCCGGGTCAGCGCCGGGTCTTTTTCGATGTGCTTCTTGTACTCGGCGAAGGTCGTCGCGCCCACCGTGCGCAGCGTGCCGCGCGCCAGCGCCGGCTTGAGCAGGTTGGCCGCGTCGCCGGTGCCGGCCGCGCCGCCGGCGCCGACCAGCGTGTGGGTCTCGTCGATGAACAGGATGATGGGCTTGGCGCTGGCCTGCACTTCGTCGATCACCGAGCGCAGGCGCTGCTCGAACTCGCCCTTCATGCTGGCGCCGGCCTGCAGCAGGCCGACGTCGAGCGAGCGCAGCTCCACTTCCTTGAGGCTCGGCGGCACGTCGCCGCGCGCGATGCGCTGCGCAAAGCCTTCCACCACCGCGGTCTTGCCGACGCCGGCCTCGCCGACCAGGATCGGGTTGTTCTGTCGCCGCCGCATCAGGATGTCGACCACCTGGCGGATCTCGTCGTCGCGGCCGACGATCGGGTCCATCTTGCCGCTGCGCGCCTGCTCGGTCAGGTCGACGGTGAACTTCTTCAGCGCCTCCTGCTTGCCCATCGCTGCCGGCGCAATGGCGCCGCTGGCTTCGCCCGGAGCGGCCCCGCCGGCTGCGCCGCTGGAGCCGTCGCTGGCCCCCTGCCCGTCTTCGGGCGAGCCGGCGACGATCTTGGCCAGGCCGTCGGACAGCTCCTCAACCTTCAGCTTCTCAAATTGCCGGCTGATCATCACCAACGCGTTGCGCAGGTTCTTCGTCTTCAGCATGCCGACCAGCATGTAGCCGCTGCGCACCACGTTGTCGCCGTAGAGCAGCGTGCCGTAGACCCAGCCGCGTTCGATCGCATCGGCAATGTTCTCGGCGATGCCGGAGATGCTGGTCGCACCGCGCGGCAGGCGGTCGAGCGCGGCAGTCAGATCCTTGGCCAGCGCCGACATGTCGAGCTGGTAATGCTTGATGACGCGGTGCCAGTCGCTGTCGGCGCTTTGCAGTAGCTGCGCGAGCAGATGTTCCAGCTCGACATACGGGTTGCCACGCAGCTTGCAAAACACCGTCGCCCCCTCGACGACTTTGTAGGTGGGCTGGTTGAGCTTGCCGAACAGCGTGACGCGATTGATCTCTGCCATGATTTTTTCCTTGGTGATGCAGTTGTGCTGGTAGGACTCAAGCTCGGGCGGGGTTCGGGACCAGCGTGATGGCCGCAGGCCGGGCGCCACGGGGCGGGCCCAGCCAGGTGGTCCAGCCCAGACGTCCGTGGCGGCCGGGCCGGCAGGCAGGCACCTGCA
>JANMHY010000897.1:0-1888 GCA_031375525.1 Burkholderiales bacterium | reverse complement strand
CGACGGTGAGCACGCGGCGCCAATGGCTTCCGTGTCGAGCGTCGCCCAGCGAGTGGACTGCGCTCGCGTCGTGCGCTCGCTGATCGATATTGCGCCCAACGGCTGGTTGGTTTGGCAATGGGTGAGTGCGGTGATGCAGCGCTTGTTGACTCAGGGCTGGGATGAAGCTGTGCTGGCCGGATCGGCTGCTTCATTGATCGAGCGGCTGCGCATCGACCTGGAAGCGGCGCGCGACCAGTTGGCAGAAGACGTGTTCCTGACGTTGTTGAGCGCCGGTCAGATCGAGTTCCGGTTGCGCGCCGATGCAACCGACTACGAATTGCCGGAAGCAATGCAGATGCAGATCGATGGCGCGGTGCAGTACGTGCTTCGTGAAGCTGATCTTCGACCCGCACAAAAGAGCCTTCTTGAGCCTGCGGTGGCGACGGGACTGAATGACTTCGAGGTCAAGGTCGCCGGCTACCTCGATGAGCGCGGCGCACTGCAATGGTGGCACCGCAACGTGGCGAAATCCCAAGTCGGGCTGCAAGGCTGGAAGCGGCACAAGGTGTACCCGGACTTCGTTTTCGCGTTGACTTCCGCTCAGGGTGTCGATCGGATGGTATTGCTTGAAACGAAGGGCGCCTACTTGGCGGGAGAAGACACGGCTTACAAGCAAAGGCTGCTGTCGCGGCTGCACGCAGCCTATCGCGATGAGCGATTGCAGATTGCCGGCGAGCTGACGCTGACCGGCGGAGGCCACACCGAACTGGCCTGCGATCTGGTCTTTGACGCTGGGTGGCGGGGCATGCTGAACAACCGCTACTTTTCTGAGCCCCACGGTTCCGAATTGAACGGCGTGTAGAGAGACGCTGGCGCGTGCCAGCGCTACGCGCTCTGCGCATGGTGCCCGCTACGCCCTCAAGCCACCACCCGCCCCGGAAACAGCGCCTTGATCTGCGTGTGAAAGATATCGGCGATCTGGTTGAAGCCGCCCTTTGACGGGTGCATCTCGTTGTGCCACGACGAGGGCACCGCCGGCAGCGTGCCTTGGGCGTCGACGTAGGTCACGCGCGGGTGCGACTGCAGCGCCTTCAACATCGCTGCGAACTGCTTCAACATCTCCTGCACGACCTGGCTCGACGCGCCGAGGTCGGCCGGGAAGCCGCGCAGGTCGAAGGCCGGCTTCAGCCACGGCCCCAGGTGGCAGATGCCGCGGCCGTCGGGGATCGCGAAGTCGTAGCCGTGGAAGACCAGGTGCGTCTCGGGGCTCAGCAGATCGCGCATCTCGATCAGGTCTTCATAGGCCGCGCCCACCAGCGCCAGCGCGTTCTGGTAGCGCGGCATGTTGAGCAGGCGCGGCGCGGGCACGGTGGCATCGAAGTCGCGCAGCCACAGCGCCAGCGGGTTGGAGACGATGTCGTTGCCGCCGCCGGAGAACAGCATCAGCTCCCACGGCGTGCCGTCCGGGCAGCCGTCGCGCAACTGGCGCGCGATCAACTGGCGCTGCTCAACGCCGAGCATGTAGCGTGACTCGTCGCCCGCCTTGGCCAGGTTCAGGATCGGCACGCCCAGGCGGTCTTCGAGGCGCGGCACGAGGCCGCCGCCGAAGAACGGCACCGGGTAGTCGAACCATGAATCGCCTTCGGCGAAGACGCGCAGCGGCCCGCTGCGCGCTGCCGCGGCGCCCGGCGCACGGCGGCGCGCAGTCTTCGCGGGCGCCGCTTGTGGCAAGCCCTTGACGCCGCGCGCTTGCAGCAGCGCCAGCGTGGCCTTGTAGTCGCGCTCGCGCTGCCGGCGTTCGGTGCGCTGCTGCACCTTCAACTTGCGCCGCTCGATCGCCACCGTGGCCGGTGTCGCGTCGCCTGCAAGGGCGGTGATGCCGGCGCTGCGCGGCGCCGCGGCGCGG
>JANMHY010000865.1:0-6660 GCA_031375525.1 Burkholderiales bacterium | reverse complement strand
TCGGCGGCAACCTGGTCGAAGTCTCGGTGGCCACGAGCGCGCTGCAGGACCCGCACCAGATTCAGGCCAAGCCGAGCCTGATCGCGCGTGCGCGCAATGCCGATCTGGTGGTGTGCACGGGGGCGGAACTCGAGATCGGATGGCTGCCCGTGCTGCTGCAACAGTCGGGCAACGCCAAGGTGCAAGCGGGCCAGCCAGGCAACTTTGCCGCAGCGGATGCCGTGCGCAAGCTCGACGTGCCGGGCCAGCTCGACCGCTCGCAAGGCGACGTGCACGCCGCCGGCAACCCGCACATCCAGACCGACCCGCGCAACATCGCGCAGGTGGCGGTGGCGTTGAGTGCGCGCTTGCAGCAAGTGGACCCGACGCATGCGAGTGAGTACGCCAAAGCACAGGCCGATTTCTCACAGCGCTGGCAACAGGCCATCGGCCGCTGGACGGCGCAAGCAGCACCGCTGAAGGGCACGCCCGTGGTCTCGCAGCACAAGGCCTTCGTCTACCTGTACGACTGGCTCGGCTTGAAGGAAGTGGCCGTGCTCGAACCAAAACCCGGCGTCGAGCCGAGTGCGTCGCACTTGCAGGGGGTGCTGTCGGCGCTGAAGGGCACACCGGCGCGCATGGTCTTGTACGCGGCCTATCAGGACCCGCGGCCGTCGGAATGGTTGAGCAAAAACGCCAGCGTCCCGGCGGTGAAGATTCCGTTCACCGTGGGCGGCAGCGACGGCGCAAAAGATCTGTTCAGCCTCTTCGACGACACGGTGTCGCGGTTGCTCGCCGCCGGCGCCAAGCCATGAACTGGAGCGCGCTCGACTGGAGCATCCTCGGCCCCGCATTGATCGCCGGTCTTTTGGTGCTGGCCACGCATGTACCGATGGGCACGCAGGTGCTGGACCGCGGCATCGTCTTCATCGACCTGGCCATCGCGCAGATCGCCGGCCTGGGCGTGATCGCGGCCGATGCGGTCGGCCTGCCCGAGGGAGGCGTGGCCGTGCAGGTTGCCGCTGTCGGCGCCGCACTGCTCGGCGCGCTGTTGCTGACGTGGACCGAACGCAAGGCGCCCGAGCAGCAGGAGGCGCTGATCGGCGTGATGTTCATCCTCGCCGCATGCGCCGGCATCTTGCTGCTGGCGGGCAACCCGCATGGCGGCGAGCATCTCAAGGAGTTGCTGGTCGGCCAGATCCTGTGGGTCAACAGCACTCAGTTGTGGTGGCTGGCCGGCGTGTCGGCGTTGCTGCTGACAGCGTTGGGGTTCGGCTGGATACAGCGGTTAGGTCGCTTCGGCTTTTATGGCGCGTTTGCGCTGGCGGTCACGGCGTCGGTGCAGCTCGTCGGCGTGTACCTCGTGTTCTCGAGCCTGATCATCCCGGCGTTGGCGACACGCGCTTATCGCGGACCGCAGCGACTGGCGTTCGGCTATGCGGTGGGCGGTGTGGGTTATGCGGTCGGCCTGGCATTGTCGGCCGTGCTCGACCTGCCGTCGGGCGCGGTGATTGTGTGGACGCTAGCGGCTTGCGCGCTGCTGTTCGCGCTGATGGGGCGTGCGATGCTGCGCGCTCAGAACGGCAGCAGTTTCGTCCCGGACGCCCGCTCCACCAACCACACTGCCGCCAGCAGCGAGATCACCACCGATCCGCCGACCATCACCCAGCGGCGATAGAACGAGCTGCGCCGCAGCGCATACGCCAGCGGCAGGAAGACGATGACGATCGCGAGCTGGCCGAGTTCGACGCCGACGTTGAAGCCGACGAGGGCGAGCACGAGGGCGTCGCGCGGCAAGCCGAGGTCGGCCAGCACCGAGGCGAAGCCAAAGCCGTGCATCAGGCCGAAGCCGAAGGCGATCATCCAAAGCCGGCCGACGACGCGCGGCCAGACGTTGTTGAGCGCGGCAACGATGATCGACGCGGCGATCACCGATTCGACCAGGCGCGACGGCAACTCGATGACGCCCAACGCCGCCAGCGACAGCGTGATCGAGTGCGCCAGCGTGAAGGCGGTGACGACCTTGAGCACATCGACAAACGCCTCGCCGAAACGATCGACCGCCTGCCACTTTTTCTTCGCCGCTTGCCACACCAGCACCGACGGCAGCAGCAGCGAGAGCAGGAACAGGATGTGGTCGAGGCCGATCCAGATGTGCCACACGCCTTCGCGCACGTAGTCCGCGAACTGGCGCCAGCGGTTGACCTCGCCGAGCTCGAAACTCTGCATCGCTTGCTGCGGGCCGAGCACGGCGCTGCGCGAGGCGCCGCGGGCAATGAGGTTCAACAAGCCGCGGTGCTGCGGGTCGAGATCGGCGAACAGCGTGTAGGTGAGCGCCAGCCGCGTTGGCGACGCGGCTTCGCATTGCAGCACCAGCGGCAGCACCGAGTACATGCCGTCGGTGTGTTCGTCGATCTGCTGCGTGCCGATGTCGAGTGCGCACGGTTTGTCGTCGGCCGTGACGCGCAGGTGCTCGCGGGCGTAGGCAGCGATGTCGGCGTGCCGCGCGCGCACCTCGCCCCAGGTCAGCTCGCCGTTGCCGTCGGCGTCGAGCGTCAGCGCGAAGTCGAGGTCGCGCAGCGCGATGTCCCACTGGCCTTCTATGGCCGCGGCTTTGACTTCGACGGTGAGGTAGCTGTCGGACGGTTTGTGCGCCCAGGCGGTGGGCAGACAGAGCGCGAGCAGCAGCGCGACGAACGCCTTCACGGCAAAGCTTTCACTCGCTCGGCCACCGCGCGCAGCACAACGCTCTCGACCTGGTTCGTTTCGAGCCACTGCAAGACCGGCGCCGCCGCATCGCGCGAGCGCGCGGCCAGCGCCGCTTCGAGCAGCACACGCATGTCGGCCGGCTCGCGCTGCTGCTGTTCGAGGTTGGCCTGGGCGAGCTTCAATGCGCGTGGCGCATCGCCGCGCAACGCCAGCGCAAAGCGCGACTCTTCCTTCTCATGCGTGCGGTCGCCGCGGGCGCGGGCGGCGTCGAAGCGCGCCGACAACTCGTTGGCCCACTGCGCGGCGCGCCCATCGTTCGCGGCCTTGGCCGCCAGCGCCAGACGCAGCAGCAGCACGTCGGCGCGGCCACGGTCTTTGAGCAGCGCCAGCACGTCGGCAGCGCGGCCGCGGTCGAGCAGGAAGTCGGCATACGCGGACAGCAGGTAGACGTCGGCGACGTTGAGCGCAAGCGCCTCGCGGAAGGCAGCCTCGGCAGCAGCCCACTCACCGCGCCGCTCCTCGATCTCCGCCAGCCGCGTCAACGCCCAAACCCGCTCTTCGGCCGAGGTGTCCTTGTCGGCCAGGCCGAGCGCATCGCCGAGCTCGCTCGCGGCCGGCGTAGCGCGGCCGGTGAGCGAATCCACATAGGCCTCACACGCCGTCGCGGTGAGCAGGCTGGCCAGCGGCGCCAAGCCTTCGCAAGCGCTGCGCGCGGCGGTGTAGTCGGCACGCACCATGTGGATCGCGGCTTGCCACGCCCAAGCCTCGGCGTTCTCGGGCTCGGCCGCGGTGACGGCCGACAAATCCGCCAGCGCTTCGGCAAAGCGGTGCCCATACTGATGCACGACCGCGCGCTGCACGCGCACCGGCGGCGGCGGTGCCGGCTCGGTCCACCACGGCGTGAGCGCGGCCTGCGCGTAGCCGACGTAGCGCGGGTCGCCATCGGCCAGCGCGTCTTCGATCCAGCGCCGTGCCAGTTCGGCTGCGGCGTCAGCGTTGCGCGGCTCGCGCTGCACGGCCGCGCGCAAGGCTTGCAGCTCGCGGGCGCGGGGGTTGCCGGCGCGCACCGGTACGCGCTCGAGCACTTGCTGGTCGTCGGTCGGCGTGAACGGCGCAGCCAGCGCGCTGTGCGCAAAGCACGCGAGGCACAGCAACAGCGCAAGCGGGTGGAAGGGCATGAACGGCGTCGACAACAAAGCGAGCGATCCTACCTACGCGCGCGACTCAACGCCGGATGCGGTGTCGGCTATGGTCACGGCATGAGCACCATCGACTCGCCCGCCCTGCGCACCCAACTCCTGCGCGCCGCGCGCTGGGATGCCGAGTACGGCGGCAGCTTATCGAGTCACCTGCCGATGGCGCTGACGGCGCTGGTGCGGTTGGGCGCGAGCGACGAGCGCCTGGCCGAGTTCGCCACGCGCTACGCAAAGAAGCTGCACGCCGCACCGCCGGCCGAGCCCTGGCCCGCCGGCGAGCCGTGGCGGGCGTTGCTCGGCCAGCCGCGCGCGTGGCCGGCCTACCGCTCGCTGTGGCGCCAGTGGATCGACAGCGAAGGCGCACCCGATGTGCTGGCGCAAGCGCTGCCGACGCTTATGGAAGGCGCGGGCGCGGCGGCGTTTCATGGGCTGATCCGCGCGGCCTATGCGCTGGCTGCGAACCACGCCGAAGCGCTGGCCGACGCGCTCGCCTACTGGTCGTGCCGCTGGTTCGCCTGCGGCGCTGCGGATGGCGAGGGCAGCAATGCCGACACGGCGGCGGTGCTGAACGCGCTGGATCTGAGCGCCGAGTTGAAAGACGAGCCGCTGATTGCGCAGCAGATGGCACAGGCCGCCGCGCACCCGCGCTTCGCCCCGGCGCTGGCGCGCTGGCGGGTCGATGCGCACATCACGCTGCCGCGCCTGGCGATGCTCGCCGCCGAGCGATACGCGGCAGGCGCTGAGTTCACCGTGCTGCACCTGGTGACGAGCGCGCACGCGGCGCGCGTGCTGCTGCCGTGGCTGGACGCCGAAGACCGCCTGCCCGCGCTGCGCCACTACGCCGGCGCCGCGGCGGCCGCATGGGCCACGCTGCCGCGTGATCACAAGGGCGCGCCGCTGCAGGTCAGCGTGCTGCCGTGGACCGAGATCGCCGCGCGCGCCGTCGCCAGCGACGACGACCATGTCATCAAGCTCGTCGACAGTTGCCGCGAACTCGAAAGCTCGCAGGGCGGTGCGGTGTGGAGCCGTGCGGCGTCTCGGGCCATCGCCGAGATTGCTTAAGGCCGAGCGGCAGCCAGCACCTCGCGCGCGCGCTGCCCTGCTGCGCGCTTCACGCTGCCGGTGAGCGCCAGCGACAAGCCCGCGCCGAGCAAACGCTCGAAGACGCCGCGCACGGCCTCGCTGCTCACCGCGTCGAGCGCCGCCAGCCGTTCGTCATGCGTGCGCAGGCGGCCGTGAGAGAACAGATCGAGCGCGGCGTCTTCGATCTGCCGCAGCGGCTTTTCCAAGGTGCGCAGGCGGCGCACCGCCAACTGCCGGCGGGCGCGGGCGAGGTCCTGCGGATCGATGCGGCCCGCATGCTGCGTCAGCAGCGCGAGCACGGCTTGCAGGCATTCGTCGAAACGCTCCGGCGCCATCGACGCTTCGATGATGAACTGGCCGCACATGTCCATCGCCTCGGCCGACGCGCTGACGTGATACGCCAGCGCGCGCTGCTCGCGCAGCTCGTGCAGCAGCGGCGAGCTCATGCCTTCGCCGAGCACGGCCGCGGCGAGGGCTGCGGCGGCATCGTCGTCCACCGTGGCCTCGCGGCGCGGCGTGATCACACCGCCGAGCACCACATGCGATTGGCTCGATCCGGCCTGCGCGCGCGTGCGCACGCCGCCGACGTACGTGGGCGTGTCGATCACGTTCGGCGCCCCCGCCGGCAGCGCGCCGAACGCGGCCTCGCAGTCGCGCACGAATGCCGCAGCGTCGATCGGCCCGGCCGCGCCGACGACCACATTGGCGCCGCGGTACTGGCGCTGCACGTACTGCACCAGGTCGTCGCGCGACAGCCGCTCGACGCGCGCGCGCGTGCCGATGACCGGCATCGCCGCCGGGTGCAGGCCCCAGCAGGCGGCATCGAACAGCTTGTAGGCCGAAGACACCGGGTCGTCCTCGTCTTCGGCCAGTTCCTGCAGCAGCACCTGGCGCTCGCGCTCCAACTCGTCTTCGGGGAAGCTCGGCTGCAGCACCAAGTCGGCCAGCATGCGTGCGAACTCGCCACTGTGCTCGGCCAAGCCGCGCATGTAGAACGCGGTGTGGTCGCGGTCGGTGTGCGCGTTGACATCGGCGCCCAGCATTTCAGCGTCGAGGTTGATGCGCCGCGCATCGCGCGTCGCCGTGCCCTTGAACAGCATGTGCTCGACGACATGGCTGATGCCGTTGACGAGTTTGGGCTCGTGCGCGCTGCCGCTGCGGATGAACACGGCCACCGTGCTGGTGGCCAGCGCCGGCGTCGGCAAAGCGACGATACGCACGCCGTTGGACAGGGTCTGCAGGGTGTGGGCAAGCGTCATGGGTTGCTGCCATAGCCGAGTTCGCGCTGGTGGCGAATCGCCAGCACGAGCACCGCATCGGCATCCGCCTCGTGGCTGTACAGCGCCACGTAGCCCGTCTTGCCGCGCGAGATCAACAGCTCGCGCAGGCCTGCCTCGGCGGGGCGGCCAATCAGTGGATGACGGCGCAGGATGTTCACAGCCTCTTCGATGACCTCGGCCGTTTGAGCCGCGGCAGCGGGATCGGTGGCGAGCAGAAAGTCGGTCAGGCGTGCCAAGTCACCGAGCGCACGCTGCGAGTAGCTCAGCCGCGCCACGACTTCAAGCGCGGCTTGCGTGCCGTCTGGCCTGCGGTTCGTGCACGCAACCAAGCATGCACGTCATCGGCATCGAAGCCTTTGCCGGTATCGATCATTTGCGCCTGCGCCCCGAGTGCTTCGGCCACGAACGCGGCG
>JANMHY010000856.1:0-1830 GCA_031375525.1 Burkholderiales bacterium | reverse complement strand
GGCGAAGTGGCGCATGTTGCCGAGCATCGTGCTGGTCGTGCCGTCGGCCACGCTCCAGGTGCCGATCGGTGCGCCGTTGCCGTCCTGGCGCGTGACCTCGATCGGCGCCATGAAGGCGTAGCGACTCATGTCGAAGTCGGTCTGGAAGGCGCCGACGCCGTAGTACTCGCCAGCGCACGACTGGCCGTTCTTGCCCGCGGGCGCCACCGGCTGGCAGGTCGCACCGGCGGTGAGAAAGGGTTGGTCATAGACCCAGTAGTTGTTCTTCGGGCCCCAGTAGCCATTGGCATCCCACAGCGCGCCGGCATAGGTCCAGTGACGGTTGGCCAGCGGCTGGCCATCCAGGCGCGGCGGCAGCGTGCGGTAGCCGGGGTGGCTGGCGATCAAGCGGTTGTTGCCGTTGCGCGCGCTGCCTTTGTCGACGGCATTGACGTAGTAGTCGTCGGTGCGGAAGACGCCGCTCGACCGGCCTTCGACGAAAGCAAAGTTGACCACCGTGTTGTCGCGCATCGAAAAGGTCGAGTGGTAGGTCGCAAACGCCGACGGCGCTTCGGCGTTCTGCGGATAGGTCGTGTGATTCAGGCTACGGCCGACGACCAGGCCACGCACGATGCGGCCGTCGTCGCCGGCGCCGGCAAAGTGCACGCCGGCGTTGTCGGCGCTGACCCACTCGCTGTAGTCTGGTTGCGCGACGCGGTTCCACAGGCCGTGCATGCCGTTCTTGTAAACCGTGTTGCGGCGCATCGTCATGCGGATCTGGTTCGTGTAGGCGTTCTCCTTGCCGTCGGCGGTGGGCACGTACGGGTTGGTCGCCACGCGGCCGGCTTCGTCGGTGACGGCCCAGTCGAGGTTGATCCCGGGCTGGCCGTTGGAGTGCGCGATGTTGTCGTCGAAAACGCCGAAGGGCAGGCGGTCGGGCAGCAGCGCGACGCTGGCCGCTTCGCCGCCGGGTTTGCGCGGGAAGGCAAGCCAGAAGCCGTTGCCCTGCGCGTCGCCGGCGAGGTTGCCGCGCACGGTGTTGTCCGGGTTGGTGAGCCAGAAGCCCGACGGCCCGGCCTGAAACACGCCGGCCGCCTCGTGCGCCTTGATGACCCTGCCCGGCGCCGGCGCGCGCACCATCAGCGCCAGGTTGCCTTCGAGCACGTTGCGCCGCTCGACCGCGTCTTCGAGAAAGTAGGCGTGTCCGGCGATGTCGTGGCAGATGTTGTTTTTGACTTCGACACCGTTGGTGGCGTGCAGCACGATGCAGCGGTTCGCGCTCTGCCAGATGGCGCTGTTGCGGATGGCGTGGCCGCTCGCGTCACCGATCAACTTGCCGTCGGCGTAGCTCAGCAGGTGCCAGTGCATCGGGTAGCGCGCCTGCACGCCGGCCTGGCCCATGCGGCGCATCTCGACGCCGTCGATGACCACCTTCGATGCCAGCCCCATCACCATCACATGCGCGCCGAAGCCGCACTCGCGCCACGGGCCGTCGTCGGCCCCCTGGATGACGATGTGGCGCGTCAGGTTGGCCACCGGCGCGCGCTCGTCGAGCACGGTCGGCGCCGGCGTCACCGGCGGCGTGTAGCCAGGCTCGGGCGTGAGGCTCATGCCCTGGCTGGTGACGTACTGCAGACGGCCCCAGCGCGCCGCTGCGAGCGGGCTGCGAACGCTTATGCGAGCCGCGCTGGCATCGCTGGCCAACGTCAGGCGCTCGGTGGCGGCCACGCCGTAGAAGTCGCTCGGGCCGACGGCGATGGTGTCGCCGGCGCGCCAGTCGGCGGCCGTGGCCAGCGTGAGCTGGCTGCTGCCGGCGCCAGCGTGGTCGCCGAGCCGCGTCCACACCGGCTG
>JANMHY010000815.1:0-2873 GCA_031375525.1 Burkholderiales bacterium | reverse complement strand
TTCACGCAGGTCGGCGCCGCCGCGCCGGGCAAGGTGACGGCGATCGACACGCACTGGATCTGGCAGGACGGACAACGCTTGACGAAAGAGCCGCTGCGCATCGAGAACGGCCACGTTCAGGTGCCGAAGCAACCGGGCCTCGGCGTCGATCTCGACATGGCCGAAGTGGCCAAGGCGCATGAGCTCTACCAACAACACGGCCTCGGCGCACGCGACGACGCGGCGGCGATGCAGGCCTTGATCCCGAACTGGACGTTCGACCCCAAGCGGCCGTGCATGGTCCGCTGACGCCAACCCACAACGACCGAGGAGACAGACGAGCATGAGTACCACCCGGCGCGGCCTGATGGCCGCCGCAGGCCTGGCCGCCATCGGCGGCAACAGCGCGCTCGCGCAATCATTTGCCTTCACGCCCAACCAGCGCTACCCCGACCCGGCGGTGCTGATCCTCGACCCGAGCTTCACCAAGTACCGCATCTACAGCAGCACGGTCGAGCAACTCGCCACCGGCATGCGCTGGGCCGAAGGGCCGGTGTATTTCCCGGAGGGTGGCTACCTGTTGTTCAGCGACATCCCGAACAATCGCATCATGAAGTTCAGCGAGAAGGACGGCAGCGTCAGCGTCTTTCGTGCCAACGCCAACTACGCCAACGGCAACACGCGCGACCGCCAGGGCCGCCTCGTCACCTGCGAGCATTCGGTGACGCGGCGCGTCGTGCGCACCGAGAAGGACGGCAAGCTGACCGTGCTGGCCGACGCCTTCGAGGGCAAGAAACTCAACGCGCCGAACGACATCGTCGTCAAGTCCGACGACAGCGTCTGGTTCACCGACCCGCTGTTCGGCATCAACGGCGAATGGGAAGGCGCGCGCGCCAAGCCCGAGCAGGCGACGACCAACGTCTACCGCATTGCCGCCGACGGCAAGATCAGCGCCGTCATCACCGACCTCGTCAACCCGAACGGCCTGGCGTTTTCGCCCGACGAGAAAAAACTCTACGTCGTCGAGTGGAAGGGCACGCCGAACCGCAGCATCTGGAGCTTCGACGTCAATGCCGACGGCACGCTGGCCAACAAGACCAAGCTGATCGACGCCGCCGACCAGGGCGCGCTCGACGGCTTCAAGGTCGATCGCGACGGCAACCTGTGGTGCGGTTGGGGCAGCAACGGCGCGCTGCAAGCCGAGGCCACGGATGCCGGCGGCCGCAAGGTCTTCCAGTTGAAGGGCAAGTCCGAAGATCTCGACGGCGTGATGGTCTTCAACCCGCAAGGCAAGGCCATCGGCTTCATCAAGCTGCCCGAGCGCTGCGCCAACCTCGCCTTCGGCGGGCCGAAGAACAACCGCCTCTACATGGCGAGCTGTCATTCGCTCTATGCGCTCTACGTCGAATCGCACGGCGCCGTGTAATGAACCCACCCCCGAAGCGGCTTCGCCGCTCCCCCTCGAGGGGGCACCGCCAGCGGCCTGGCAAAGCCAGATCCGCGGCGGTCGCTTGAACCCACCGCACTGACTCGAAAGGAAACTTGCGATGAGACTTCTGGCAAACTTTTTGTGCGCCCTCGTCTGCGCCGTCTCGCTGCCCGCCGCGGCGCAAGACGCCTGGCCCACCAAGCCCGTCAAGCTGATCAGCCCGTTCCCGGCCGGTGGCACGAGCGATGTGCTGGCGCGCATGGTGGCCGATGCTCTCAGCAAAGAACTCGGTCAGCAGTTCATCGTCGACAACATCGGCGGCGCCGGCGGCACCATCGGCACGCTGCGCGCCAAAGGCATGGCACCCGACGGCTACACGATCGTGCAGACGGGGGTCGGCCAGAACGCGGTCGCGCATGGCCTCGATCCGAAGTTGGGCTATGACTCGATGAAGGACTTCGTCCACCTGACGCAGGTCAACTTCGGGCCCAACGTGCTCGTGGTCAACGCCAGCACGCCGTACAAGACCTTCAAGGAACTCGTCGAGTACGTGCGCGCCAACCCGGGCAAGCTGAACTACGGCTTCACGCATGCTGCGTCGGGCCACATGGCGATGGAGCTGTTGAAGCAGCGCGCCAGCGAATGCGCGCCGGGCACGAAGGACTGCAAGGGCTTCTTCATGGTCGGCATCCCGTACCGCGGCGGCGGGCCGATGATGCAAGACCTGCTCGGCGGCCAGATCCCGCTGATGTTCATCAACCAGGACACGGCGCTGCCGCACGTCAAGGCCGGCAAGCTGCGCGCGCTGGCAGTGACGAGCCTGCAGCGCAACCCGCTTTACCCCGACGTGCCGACCGTCGCCGAGAGCGGCCTGCCCGGTTTCCAGGCGCTGTCGTGGTCGGGCATCTCGGCCATCAAGGGCACACCGCAGCCCATCGTCGACAAGCTCGACGCGGCGCTGCGCAAGATCATGGCGTCGCCCGAGATCAAGCAGCGTCTCGAATCGGTGGGCTTCGTCGTGCCGACACCCGGCGCGGCGCCCTACAACAAGTTCATGCAGAGCGAGATCGAGCTGTGGACCAAGGTCATCAAGACCGCGGGCATCAAACCCGAGTGAGCGGTTGGTCGTGACGCCGCTGACGATCCGCATGCACGAGCGCGACAACGTCGCCATCGTCGCCAACGACGGCGGCCTGCCGCCCGGCTCGGTGCTGCCCTCGGGTCTGGCCTTGCGCGAGCGCGTGCCGCAGGGGCACAAGGTGGCGTTGGTGGACATCGCCGCCGATACGCCGGTGCTGCGCTACGGCATCCCGATCGGCCATGCGATGCAGGCGATTGCCGCCGGCAGTTGGGTTCACGAGCGGCTGCTGAAGATGCCCGACGCGCGCGGGCTGGAGGGCTTGCCGATCGCCACCGTCAAGCCGCCGCCGCTGCCCGCGCTCGACGGCCACACCTTCGAAGGTTT
>JANMHY010000792.1:0-1517 GCA_031375525.1 Burkholderiales bacterium | reverse complement strand
CTTCGGCCAGGGCTTGCGGCCACCGAACTGGCCTGCGCTCGCGGCGCAGTTGAAGCTCGGCATCCCGATGGGCGGCTCGGTGCTGATCGAGGTCACCGGCTTTGCGTCGATGGCGTTTTTCATCTCACGCTTCGGCGCCACGCCGGTGGCCGGGCACCAGATAGCGGCCAACCTGGTGTCGCTGTTGTTCATGGTGCCGCTGGCGCTCGGCAACGCCACCGGCACGCTGGCCGCGCAGAGCATCGGCGCCGGCGCGCTCGGCGACGCGCGGCGTGTGGCCTGGCACGGCGTCGAGTTCGCGGCGCTGGTGGCGCTGGTGCTCGGCACCGTGGTGTTCTTCGCCCGCGAGGGCATCGTGCGCACCTACACACGCGACGAGGTCATCGTCGCCGCCGCGCTGCCCTTGCTGGCCTGGGTAGCGCTGTTCCACTTTGTCGATGCGATGCAGATCGCGGCCGCGTTCACGCTGCGCGCCTGGCGCATTGCGACGGTGCCGCTGATCATCTACGCGACGTCGATCTGGGGTCTCGGCGTCGGTGGTGGCTACGCGATGGCGTTCAACGTCGGCGGCGACGTGCCAGCGGCGCTGCACGGCGCGCGCGGGTTCTGGGTAGCGTCCACCGCCGGGCTCGCAGCCGCAGCGATCGGCCTGGTTTTGTTTTTAGCCTGGGTGCTGCGGCAGCAGCGCCAACAGGCCCTGCCGGCTACGCCGGCGGCAAGCTGAGCACGAAGCAGCTTCCGCCGCCCGGGTTCGCTTCACAGCGCACCGTGCCGCCGTGGCGCTGCGCGATCTGCTTGACGAGGGCCAGGCCGAGTCCCACGCCGCCTTCGCGCTCGGCATGGCCGGGCAGGCGGAAGAACGGCTCGAAGATGCGCTCGCGTAAAGCATCGGGCACACCGGCGCCGCGGTCGCAGACGCGCAGCTCGATGCGCGACGCCGCACGCGCCGCATGCAGCGTGATCTCGCCGCCGCCGTAGCGCTTGGCGTTCTCGAGCAGGTTGCGCAGCGCGCGGCGCAGCAAGCGCTCGTCGCCGGGCACGCTCAAGTGTGCGTCCACCGCGTGCAGCTCGGCGCCGACCTGCGCCGCTTCTTCGGCGGCCAGCGCGATCACCTCCACCGGCTGCGGCATGAAGACCGCGGCCTGTGCGTCGAGCCGGCTGGCCAGCAGCACTTCTTCGACCAGCGCGTCGAGCTCGCCGATGTTGGTGCGCAGCTCGCTGGCCAGGCGTTCGCGCTGCGCCGCATCGGTGTGGCTGTCATTCATCAGCGACAGCGCCATCTTCATGCGCGCCAGCGGCGAGCGCAGCTCGTGGCTGGCGTTGGCGAGCAGGCTCTTGTGCGAGTTGACGAGCAGTTCGATGCGCTCGGCCGCCTGGTTGAAGCTCGCCGCCAGCGCAGCCACTTCGTCGCGGCCGGCGGCATCGACACGCTGGCCGAGCGCGCCTTCGCCGAAGCGCTGCACGCCTTGCTTCAGGCCTTCGAGCCGGCGCGTCAGGCGGCGCACCACCGGATAGGC
>JANMHY010000783.1:0-2979 GCA_031375525.1 Burkholderiales bacterium | reverse complement strand
GATCGCGTGGCGCGAGATCAACTCGTCGAACAGGTGCAGCAGGCGCACCAGATCACTCACGTTGTCGGCCGCCGGATTGACGCCGATCACGGCATCGCCCGCGCCGTACATCAAGCCGTCGAGCACCGATGCGAAGATGCCCGCGGGGCTGTCGCTCGGGTGGTTGGGTTGCAGCCGCACCGCCAGATGCCCCGGCAGGCCAAGCGTGTTGCGAAAGCGCGTGACGACGCTGCACTTGCGCGCCACCGCCATCAGGTCCTGGTTGCGCATCAGCTTGCTCACGGCGGCGGCCATCTCGGGCGTGAGGCCGGGGGCGAGGGCTCGAAGCACGTCGGTGCTCGCCGCGTCGGACAGCAGCCAGTCTCGCAACGCGCCCACGGTGAGATGCGACACCGGTGCGAAGGCGGCAGCGTCGTGCGTGTCGATGATCAGGCGCGTGACGGCGTCGGTTTCGTAGGGCACCAGCGGCTGCTGCAGCAGCGCCGCGAGCGGCAGATCGGCCAACGCCGTGCGCGCCGCCACGCGCTCGGCGGCGCTGTCCGCCGCGATGCCGGCGAGCTGATCGCCCGAGCGCTCGGGCGTGGCCTTGGCCATCAGCTCGCGCAAATCGGCGAAGTGATAGCGCTGCGCGCCGACGGTTGTGGCAAAGCCCATGTGCAAGATTAAGGCTATCGCGGTGGCGGCGAAAGTGCTTGAATCGGCAGCGCCCAAAACAATCCAAGGAGCCCCTGTCATGAACGCTCGCCTGTCAACGCTTGCCTGCGCCGCACTGCTTGCGGCCGGCGCTGCCCGCGCCGACGAAACCTGCAACTCGCCCTACATGGCCAAGCTGATCAAAGGCCAGGAAGACTACGTGCATGTCTGGACACTGGGCGTGGCCGGCATGGGCGACGGCCGCGACAAGTTGGTGACGATCGACGCCAACCCGAAATCGAAGACCTACGGCAAGGTGGTCGGCAAGGTGTCGATCACCGGTGCGCCGCGCGGCGAGGCGCACCACATGGGTTTCACCGATGATCGGCGCTACCTGTGGGCCGGCGGCCTCGAAGACAGCCGCATCCACGTCTTCGACGTCGGCAGCAACCCGGCCAAGCCGCGCCTCGTGAAGACGATCGACTTTGTCAAGCAAAGCGGCTACGCCGGCCCGCACACCTTCTACGCGCTGCCCGGTCGCATGCTGATTGCCGGCTTGTCGAACGCCAAGGACAAAGGCGGCGTCACCGGCCTGGCCACCTACAACAACAGCGGCAAGCTGATCGCCAAGCACGACATGCCGACGGGTGACGTGGGTGGCGTGAAGGGCGACGGCTACGGCTACGACATCGCCATCAACCCGGGCAAGAACGCGATGCTGACGTCGAGCTTCACCGGCTACAAGATCTACATGCGCCCGCTCGGCGA
The DNA here is from genome assembly GCA_031375525.1 of Burkholderiales bacterium. Classification (GTDB taxonomy): domain Bacteria; phylum Pseudomonadota; class Gammaproteobacteria; order Burkholderiales; family Burkholderiaceae_C; genus CADEEN01. Next base: position 1,578 of record JANMHY010000783.1, on the reverse strand, counting down.
GTTGATCAAAGTCGGCGAGGCGTTGAAGAACTTCGGCAACACGCTGGTGCTGTGGGATCTGAAGGCGATGAAGCCGCAACAGGTGTTCGCGGTGCCCGGCGCGCCGCTGGAGATCCGCTGGTCGTTGAAGGAAGGCGACAACTGGGCCATCACCGCTACCGCACTCACATCGAAGCTGTGGCTCGTCAAGGCCGGCGCCGACGGCAAGTACGCCGCCAAAGAAGTCGGCACGATCGGCGACCCGTCGAAGATTCCGCTGCCAGTGGACATCAGCATCGCCGCCGACGGCAAAGGCTTGTGGGTCAACACCTTCATGGACGGCATGACGCGCTACTTCGATCTGACGAACCCCGAAGCGCCGAAAGAGGTTTACTCCAAGCAGACCGGCAAGCAGGTCAACATGGTGTCGCAAAGCTGGGACGGCAAGCGCGTGTATGTCACGTCGAGCCTGCTCGACAAATGGGACAAGGGCGGCGCCGACAACGAGCAGTTCCTGCGCGCCTTCGCGTGGGACGGCAAGGAGTTGAAGCTCGCCTTCGAAGTCGATTTCGCCAAAGAAAAACTCGGCCGTGCGCACCACATGAAGTTCAGCGCGAAGGGCAGCGGCAAAAGCATGGCGCAGGTGGCGCGCGAGCAACTGGCATCGGCGCGGCAGTGATTCCCGTTCGCCCTGAGGTATCGAAGGGTTGCTCGCGGTGAACCCCGCTCCGTTCACACTGAGCTTGTCGAAGTGCCCGCAGAGGCTTCGACAGGCTCAGCCCGAACGGATGTCACGGCCATGACCCTCAATCGCCGCGGCGCCTGCGCACTCGCCCTGTCGCCGCTGCTCACCCACGCCGCCGGCGACGCCGCCCCAACCCCCGGCGGCCCGCGCGTCGAATCGCAACGCCTGCCCGCACCCGGCAGCTACACGCTGCCTCGCATTCAGCGCTGCCCCGATGGCGAGGCGCTGCAAAGCGACGGCCGCATGCTGCGACTGCACACGGCATTGCGCGGCAAGATCAGCGTGCTCGGCTTCATGTACACCTACTGCCGCGACCCAGTGGGCTGCCCGCTGGCCTACCGCATCATGGTTGCGACGCGCGATGCGTTGATGCGCGACGCCGCGCTGTCAACGCAGTCGCAGCTCATCAGCCTGAGCTTCGACCCGACCAACGACACGCCCGAACAGATGCGCATGTACGGGCACGGCCAGGCCGACCCGGCGCGCGTGCGCTGGCGCTTTCTCACCACTGCGTCGGTGCCCAAACTGCTGCCCTTGCTCGAAGGCCTGGGCCAAGACGTGAGCGTCGAGACCGACACCCGCGGCAAGCCGACGCGCACGCTGAACCATTTGCTCAAGGTCTTCCTGATCGACCCGCAGCTGTGGGTGCGCGAGATCTACAGCGTGGCGACGCTCGATGTGGCGGCGTTGGGGAATGACATGAAGACGGTGGCGGGCGAGGGGAGTTGATGTCTGCGCTCGTGAGCGCAGGTGCAAGCCTCGTCGCTACCCGCTATATCAGCTCGCGTTCGACAAGCCTGCGGTAGTGCTCGCCCAATACGGTGAGTTTGCACCCCTTGCTGCCCATAGCGGCG
>JANMHY010000767.1:0-1700 GCA_031375525.1 Burkholderiales bacterium | reverse complement strand
ATCGGCAGCAGCGTGCGCACGCACCTCGTCGGCCAGAGCATCGAACCCTTGCGCTGCGCCAAGGGCCTGACGGTGGTGCCCGAGTACAGCTTCGAAGACTGCCCGCCGCTCGATGTGCTCGTCGTGCCGGGCGGTCAGGGCACGCGCGAGCAAGTGGACAACCCCGCGCTGATCACCTTCGTCAAGCACCAGGTCGAGCAGCACACACGCTGCGTGATGTCGGTCTGCACGGGGGCCTTCATCCTGCACCGCGCCGGCCTGCTGCTCGGCCGCCGCGCGACCACGCATTGGGCGTCGCTGAAGCGCCTGCGCGAGTTGGGCGACGTGCAGGTGGTCGAAGAGCGCTACGTCGTCGATGGCCCGGTGTGGACGGCTGCCGGCGTCTCGGCCGGCACCGACATGGCGCTGGCCTACATCGAGCATGTCAGCGGCCCGGCGACGGCGAGCAAGGTGCAGATGGCCGCCGAGTACTACCCCGAAGCAAAGTTCTACGGCGGCCAGGACGCGCATGCGAAGGCGCCGCGCTACGCGCTGAAGCCGGCCAAGCCAAGCCGATGAACCAGCGCCACGCGCTGGTGCTCTTCTCCGGCGGACAGGACTCGACGACCTGCCTGGCCTGGGCCTTGTCGCAGCCCGAGCGCTTCGACTGCGTCGATAGCGTCGCCTTCGACTACGGCCAGCGCCATCGCATCGAGCTCGACTGCCGGCTGGCGGTTTTGCGCGAGTTGCGCCGCGCGTTCCCGGCGTGGGCGCCGCGGCTGGGGCAGGATCACCTGATCGACCTGTCGCTGCTGAAGTCGCTCGGCAATTCGGCGCTGACCGACGAGCGCGCCATCGAGATGCAAGCGGGCGGACTGCCCAACACCTTCGTGCCGGCGCGCAATCTGCTCTTCCTCACCGCCGCGGCCGCGCTGGCCTACCGCAGCGGCGCCGCGGTGCTGGTCGGCGGCATGTGCCAGACCGACTACGCCGGCTACCCCGATTGCCGCGACGAGACGATCCGGGCGATGCAGCGCGCGCTGTCGCTCGGCTTGGGTGCGCCGCTTGCCATCGAGACGCCGCTGATGTTCCAGGACAAGGCGGCCACCTGGGCGCTGGCCCAGTCGATCGGTGGACAAACGTTGGTTGACGTGATCGAAGAGCAGACCCACACCTGTTACCTCGGCGAGCGCGGCACGCGCCGGGCCTGGGGCTACGGCTGCGGCCACTGCCCGGCCTGCACGCTGCGCGCGCTCGGCCATGCGCGCTGGCGCGAATCGCTGCCCACCTGACGCGGCGCTTGTGCTGCAATAGGGGCATGACGTTGTTGTCGCCCCGCACGTTGCCGCAAGCGGCCAACCTGGTGCATGTGCGCATCAGCAGCCCGGCGCGCGGCAGCTTGCAGGACAGCGAGCCGGTGCGGCGGCTGCGTGCGGCGGACGACGCCGCTTCGTGGCGCGCCGCCGTGCTGGCGCTGATGGTCATGCCGGGCAGCGCGCTCGAGCGCCAGGCCTGGCGCGCGCTGGTGTCGCCGCTGCCGGCGCGGCAGGCGACGCAACTCTTCGATGACCTGTCGCAGCTCTGGGGCACGCAGCGCCTGCCCTGGTTCGAGCATTTCGCGCGGCGGCTGGCGCCGGGGCCGGTGGCGCAGCGGCAAGAGATGGTCGGCGCCGCGCGCAGCCTGCTCACGTCCGATGGCGTCGTCTCGTCGATGGACCAGC
>JANMHY010000742.1:0-3567 GCA_031375525.1 Burkholderiales bacterium | reverse complement strand
CCGCAGTTCCAGCATGTGTTCTTCGCCGGCTCGGGCTCGGAGGGCAACGACACCGTCGTGCGCATGGTGCGCCGCTACTGGGACTTGCTCGGCCAGCCGCAGCGCAGCGTCATCATCAGCCGCTGGAACGGCTACCACGGCAGCACGATGGCGGGAGCATCGCTCGGCGGCATGAAGGGCATGCACGAACAAGGCGGCCTGCCGATCCCCGGCATCGTGCACATCGACCAGCCGTACTGGTTCGAGAACGGCGCCGGGATGACGCGTGACGAGTTCGGCCTGGCCTGCGCACGCCAGCTCGAAGCCAAGATCACCGAACTCGGCGCCGACAAGGTGGCGGCCTTCATCGGCGAGCCGATCCAGGGCGCGGGCGGCGTGATCATTCCGCCGCCGACGTACTGGCCCGAGGTGCAGCGCATCTGCGACCAGTACGGCATCCTGCTGGTGTCCGACGAGGTCATCACCGGTTTCGGCCGCACCGGCCGCTGGTTCGGCTGCGAGACGATGGGCTTCAAACCCGACCTGATGACCTTCGCCAAGGGCGTGACCAGCGGCTACATCCCGCTCGGCGGCGTGATGGTCGGCGACCGCATCGCCAAGGTGCTGATCGAGCAAGGGGGAGAGTTCAACCACGGCTACACCTACTCGGGCCACCCGGTGGCGTGCGCCGTGGCGTTGGCCAACATCAAGCTGGTGCGCGAGCTGGGTCTGGTCGACCGCGTGCGCGACGACGTCGGGCCGTACCTGGCGCAGCACTACGCGCAACTGGCCGAGCACCCGCTGGTCGGCGAAGCGCAGAGCACCGGCCTGATGGGTGCGTTGCTGCTGGTGAAGAACAAGGACGGCGGCGGCACCGCCTTTGCGCCCGAGCGCGAGATCGGCATGGTCTGCCGCGGCCACTGCTTCCGCGAGGGCGTGATCATGCGCGCCGTCGGCGACCGCATGATCATCGCGCCGCCGCTGGTGATCACACGTGCGCAGATCGACGAGATGGTGGCGCTGATCCGTCGCTGCCTCGATCTGACGCTGGCCGACGTGCGCAAGAACGGTTGGGATCGATGAGCATTGACCCCAATGCTCATCTGTCGGCCCCCACCTAGACTGTTCCGTTGACTGCTCTCCACCACTCCTCGTTTTAGCAAGGACCCAGCACCATGGTGACCAAGATGCTCTCCCAACTGTTCGTCGCTGCAGCTGTGTTCGTCTCGGCCACAGCCTTCGCCCAGGAAGAGAAGGTTCTCAACATCTACAACTGGTCCGACTACATCGGCGAAGATCTGATCAAGAAGTTCGAGGCCGAGACCGGCATCAAGGTCCGCTACGACAACTTCGACAACAACGAGATCGTTCACGCCAAGCTCGTTGCCGGCAAGACGGGCTACGACATCATCGTGCCGTCGTCGAACTGGGCCAAGCTGCAGATCGACGGCGGCCTCTTGCAAAAGCTCGACAAGTCGAAGATCCCGAATCTGAAGAACATCGATCCGGCGATCAACGCGCAGTTGTCGAAGATGGATCCGGGCAACGACTACCTCGTCGACTGGCTGTGGGGCTTCACCACCGTCGGCATCAACGTCGACAAGGTCAAGGCCGCCCTGGGCAGCACGCCGATGCCGGCCAATGTGTGGGAGCTGGTCTTCAACCCGGAGTACATCAGCAAGATGAAGGGCTGCGGCGTGTCCTTCCTCGACTCGGCCACCGAAGTGATTCCGGCGGCGCTGCACTACCTGGGCAAGCCGCCGTTCTCGAAGGTGCCGAGCGACTACACCGCGGCGGCCAACGTGCTCAAGGCCGTGCGCCCACACGTCACGCTGTTCAGCTCGTCGGGCTACATCAACGACATGGCCAACGGCTCGATCTGTCTGGCACTGGGCTGGTCGGGTGACATGAACATCGCGCGCCAGCGCGCCATCGACGGCAAGACGGGGCAGAACATCCAGGCCCTGATCCCCGCCAACGGCGGCCTGCTGTTCTTCGACACCATGGTCATCCCGGCCGACGCCGCGCGCCCCGGCAACGCCTACAAGTTCATCGACTTCATGCTGCGCCCGGAAAACGCAGCGGCCAACACCAACAAGGTCTTCTATCCGAACGCAGTGACCGAATCGAAGAAGCACATCCGCCCCGAAGTCGCCAACAACCCGACGGTGTTCTTGCCGGCAGCCGACATGGCGAAGATGGTGCCGCCCGATGCGTTGAACAACGATCTGCGCCGGCTGATGACGCGTACCTACACGTCGTTCAAGACGTGTCTATGAGCGCCGCCGGGCCGTTCCCAAGGCGCTCGCTCCCCTTTGGGGGGACCGGCGCAAAGCGCCGTAGGGGGCTCTTCTGATGGCGGTGGACGCGTCGCAGCCGTCCTACCTGCGCATCGAGGGGCTGACGAAAGACTTCGACGGCTACAAGGCCGTCAACAACGTCAGCCTCGACATTGCCAAGGGCGAGATCTTTGCGCTGCTCGGCTCGTCGGGCTGCGGCAAGAGCACGCTGCTGCGCATGCTGGCGGGATTCGAAACGCCGAGCGCCGGGCGCATCGTGCTCGACGGCAAGGACATGGCCAACCTGCCGCCGTACGAGCGGCCGGTGAACATGATGTTCCAGAGCTACGCGCTGTTCCCCCACCTCACGGTCGAAGAGAACATTGCGTTCGGCTTGAAGCGTGATGGCATGGCCAGCGCCAAAGTGGCCGAGCGCGTCGAGGCCATGTTGAAGCTGGTGCAGCTCGGCAAGTTCGCCAAGCGCAAACCGCACCAGCTCTCGGGCGGCCAGCAGCAGCGTGTCGCGTTGGCAAGAAGCCTCGCCAAGCAACCGCAGATGCTGCTGCTCGACGAGCCGCTCGGTGCACTCGACAAAAAGCTGCGCGAAGAAACGCAGATCGAGCTCGTCAACATCGTCGAGCAGGTCGGCGTGACCTGCGTCATGGTCACGCACGACCAGGAAGAAGCGATGACGATGGCCTCGCGCATCGCGGTCATGAGCGAAGGTCGCTTCCTTCAGGTCGGCGCGCCGGCCGACATCTACGAAACGCCGGCGACGCGTTTCGTTGCCGACTTCATCGGTAACGTCAACCTGATGGACGGCACGCTCGATGTCGATGCCGAAGGCCACTGCGAAATCGGCTGCACGGACGTCAAACAGTACATCGGCCACGGCATCACTGGTACTGAGGGCATGACGGTCAGCGTGGCCATCCGCCCCGAGAAGATCAAGCTGCAACGCAGCGCGCCGGAAGACACCAAGTTCAACGCGGTGAAGGGCAAGGTGCGCGAGATGTCGTACTTCGGCAGCTTCACGGTTTTTCACCTCACGCTGCCGAGCGGCGCGTCGTTGAAGGTGAGCCAGGCCAACGTCGATCGGCATCCGGAAGACCGGCTCACGTGGGGTGACGAAGCGTGGGCGTCATGGGACCCGTGGGCGCAGGTGGTGTTGACGCAATGAAGCGCTTCATCGCCTGGCTCACGCGCGGCCGCACGGCAGTCATCGGCGTGCCCTACCTGTGGCTCGTGCTGTTCTTCCTCGTGCCCTTCCTCGTGCTGGCGCAGATCAGCGTTGCCGAGATGGGCACCG
>JANMHY010000740.1:0-5246 GCA_031375525.1 Burkholderiales bacterium | reverse complement strand
CGTCGTCACCTTGTTGCTCGGCGAATTGGCCGTGACCGTGCTCGACGCGCTGCTGGTGCCGCGCTTGACGGCGTCGGCCGATGCGCTCGCCAGGCTGTGGCCGGTCGCGCCTGCACCGGTGCTGTTGATCGCCAGCGCGGTGTTGTTGGTGGCGCTGAATGCCAGCGCATCGGCCTTGGTGGCGGCGAGCTTGATCTTGGTCGCGTCGCTGGCATCAAAGATGGCGTAATAGGTGCGGCCATCGACAAGGCCGGTGATCGGGGTGCTGGCCGTGCCCTTGCGATAGACCACCGCCTCGCCGGTGCGCAGTTCGGGACTGGCCGCGAAGTCGATCGTGTTGCTGCCAACGTCGCCGGCTGCGAACGCGCTCTGCCCGCCATAGGCGTTGAGCGCACTGATCGCGCCGGTCGGGCTGGTCTGGCCATCGACCACCGTCTGCATCGAGCCGTTGTCGGCTTGGAGCGAGTTTTCGCTGGCGCTGCCGCCGGCGTCGGCGCCGTTGTTGTCGTAGCTGTAGCTGCCGCTGAAGTTGCCGCCGAGCGAATAGACCGCCACCGCGCCGCCGACACCGAGACCGACGATAGCGATGGCCGCGCTGACGGTCACGCTCTGCACATCGAGTTGCGCCAGCGCATGCACGCCGACATCCTGCTGCGCGTCGATGACGCCGCGGTCGGACGTGAGGCTGTCGCCGATGAAGGCGCTGGTGTCGTTGCGCAAGATGCCGACATCGACGCCGCCGGCCAGGCTGCCGCCGGCCGAACCGGCGAGCACGCCATCGACCATGAACATGTCGACATCGTTCGATGCTGAGACATTGACGCGCTGCGCCGCGTTCTCGCCGCTGGTTGCGGTGTTGATCGAGGCGCCGCCGCCGATCGAGGCCAGCGTGTCGGAGTCGATCACCGACACCGTGACCGCGCCGGCCAGGCCGACGAAGCCGCCGACGCCGGCCGCAGCCGAGACGCCGAACAGGTCTTCGGACGACTGCGCCTGCACCAGCACGCCGCTCATCGAGGCGCTGCCGAAGGTGCCGTCGTCGGCCTGGTCGCCATTGAGCATGCCGGCCACCGCCGCGCCATTGGCAGCGGCATCGACGGTCGCGTTGCTGCCGATATGGGCGTCGGTCGTCTTGTCGATCACGACCACGCCGACGCCGGCGCCGGCGCCGCCGCCGCTGATGCCCACGCCGATCGCGCCGGCGATCACATCGAGGTCGGTGGCGTCGCTGGCCTGCACCAGCACGTTGCCGCCGGCGCCCGCGGTCGCGTCGGCGCCGATCGATGCCGTGGTCGTGTTGGTGAAGACCAGCACCGCCACGCCGGCGGCCGCGCCGACCGCGCCGCTGCCGGCAATGGCCACCGCGATCGAGAGCACGTCTTCCTGGGCCTTGGCGCTGACGACGATGTCGCCCTTGGCATCGACATCGGCCGAGGTGCCGATGGTGGCCTCGGTGGTCATCGCCACCACGCTCACGTCGGCGCCGGGCGTCACCGACACGGAGCCGGCAATGCCGCCGGCCCCGGCGATGCCGAGGTGGTAGTAGTCGCTGGCCGCGGCCACCTGCACCGTCTGCGCGGCATTGGCGGCGGCGTTGTTGTCCTGGTTGATCTGCGCGTCGGCGCCGATCTGCGCGCGCGTGGTCAGGTTCATCACGTTGACCGACGCGGCGATCTGGATCGCCACCGCACCGCTGCCGCCAACGCTGACCCCTGCCGATTCGACATCGTCGCGGTTCGTCGCCGTGACCGACAAGCCGCGGAAAGTGGCGTTGCTGGCGTTGCCGACGCTGCGCTGACCGGTCAGCGAGGCGTCGTCCTGGTCGGTGTTGGCGCCGATGCCGGCCGGCGCAGCCACTTCGGCGTCGCTGTTGCTCTGCGCCACATAGCTGGCCGCGCTGAACACGCCGGTCAGTGCGGCCACGCTGGATTGGCCGCGCGCATCGACCGCCGCGCCGGCGCCGACCAAGGCCTCGGTGGTCTTGGTGACGATCGGCACCGCGGCGCCGCCGCCCAGGCTGACGCTGCCGGCGCCGGAAATGCTGCCGCCGACCACGTCGAGCGTGGTCTGGTCGTCGGCCGCGACGACGACGCTGCCATCGGCATCGACGCTGGCTGCGGCGCTGATCTGTGCACGCGTCGTCACGTTCAACACGTTCACCGCCGCGCCGCCGGCGATGCCCACCGAGCCGCCGGCGCCGAAGGCGGCGCCGATGATGATCAGCTGGTCATCGGACAAAGCCTGCACGCGCACATTGCCCTGCGCGAACGAGGCGCCGCCGAGCGTGGCCTCGGTGATCTTGGTCATCACCACGACGCCGGCACCGGCGCCGGCGCCGACGTTGCCGCCACCGGCGATACCGGCGCCGAGCGCGATGACATAGCTGTCGCTGTCGGCAAAAACATTGATGCCCTGGCCATTGGCGACCGAGCCGTTGTCGAGCGCGTTGACGCTGACACCCGTGCCCAGCGTGGCCCGGGTGGTCTCGTTCATCACCACCACGCCGGCCGATGCGGCGACACCCACCTTGCCACCACCGGCGCCAGCCGCGGCGATGACGATCGCGTCCTGCTCGTTGGTCGCGGTGACCGACAGGCCATGGAAGGCGGTGTCGGTTGCGCGCACGTCGCCGTTGGCCGTGGCCACCGACGCGGCCGAGCCCTGGCCAAGCGCTTCGAGCACGGCGTTGTTGCCGACCGTGGCTTCGATAGTTTCGTTGTGCACGACCGTGGCGCTGGCGATGCCGATGCCGGCCAGGCTGCCGCCGATGGCCAGGCTGCCGGCCACGGCGATGACGTCCGAGCGGTTGTCGGCGCGCACGATCAGGTCGCCGTCGGCCGTGACGCGAGCGCCCGCGCCGATGGTCGCTCCGACCGTGTTGTCGCGCAGCAGCACGCCGACCGAGCCGCCGAATCCCGCGCCGGCGCCGCCGGCCACGCCGGCTTCGATCATCAGCACGCCGAAGTCGGCATCGGCATTGACGGTGATGTCGTCCAGCGCATCGACGATGGCATTGGCGCCGATCGTGGCCTGGGTGTCGTTGTCGATGTCGAGCACGCCGACTGAGCCATCGACCGCAACGCCGCTGCCGCTGAAGGCGATCGCCGCGGTGACGGTGACCGACAGGATGTCGAGCGTGTCGACCGCGCTGACGGTGATGTCGTCCCTGGCCTTGACCTTCGCACCCGCACCGATCGCCGCGCCGACGTGGCGGTCGATCAATTCGACGTCGGCCGAAGCGCCGATGCCGACTTTGCCGCCGATCGACAGCCCGCCGCCGATGCCGAGCATGTGCATGTCGTCGCGTCCGTTGACGACCACCGACTGGTCAGTCTCGGCCGTGAATTCGCTTTCCTGATTGACCTCGACGTTGGCGCCGATGCCAGCATCGACATCGCTGGTCATCGTCGTCACCGCGGCCGAGGCGGCGATGGCGAGCGTTTGCCCGCCAGCCCCGGCCGCAGCGGCGGTCTTGATGTCGCTGGTTGCGCGCGCACTGATGCGCACGCCCTGGACAGCGGCGCCGTCGGGCGCGGCCAGCGCCGTGCCGATGCCGAAGCTGCCGATCGCATAGGCGTCGAGTTCCGAGCCGGCCTCGGCTTCGGCCTCGACATCGCGGCGCACGTTGATGTTCGCCCCGGCCAGGCCGATGCCGGCCTTCTTGCCGAAGGCCGCGCTGCCGCCGATGACCAACACATGCGTGTCGTCGAAGGCGTCGATCAGCGCGTCGCCGCGGGCGCGCACGTCGGCGCCGCTGCGCAGTTCGGCCTTGACGGTGTTGTCGAGCGTCTGCGTCGTGACGACGCCGGACAGGCCGACGTTGTTGGTCGCAACCAGGCTGGCGGCGATCGACAGGATGTTTTCATACGCGCTGGCGCGCAGCGCGAAGTCGTCGCCGGCGTTCACCGTGGCGCTGCCGACCCAGGCCTGCACGTTGCTGGTGATGACACCGAAGTCGAGCGCCGCACCGACGCCGACCTTGCCGCCGAGCGCGATCGAGCCGGCGACCGAAATGATGTTGACCGTGGTGTGCGCATCGACGCTCACGTCGCCATTGGCGTTGACGGTGGCGTCGTCGCCGATCCAGGCGTGCGCCGTCTCGTTGGCCAAGCCGACGGTGACCGAGCCGGCGATGTTGGCCGTGCCCTGCAATTTCGACAATGCCGCACCGGCGGTGACCGCGACCAGGCTGTCGCTCGAGGTCGCACTGATCGTCACGTTGTTGGCGCTGGCCGTGGCATCGACGTAGGCTTCGGTGTTGCGCGTCAGGTCGTTCATGCCGAAGCCGCCGGCAATGCCGATGCTGCCCGACTTGCTCTTCGAGATCACGAACGCGCCCGTGACCGCGACGCCCGAGGCGCTGGTATCGGCCGTGACGCTGAGATCGCCCGGCGTGGCATCGAGCGTGGAAAGCACCGTGCCGGCCACGAACGCGCGCGTCGTGTCGCCCAGCGTGTTGATCGCCACCGCGCCGGAGATGCCGACGCCGCCGGTCTTGTTGGTCGGGCCGTTGCCTTGCGCATTACTCGGGCCCTGGCCGCTCGCGCTGCCGCCGACAAAGGCGCCGGCAATGGCCACGGTGATGGTCTGCTCGTCGACATCGGCCGCGATGTTCACATTGCCGTCGGCGTCCACGCTGCCGGCGCTCACCACCCCCACCGGCGCGAGCTTGTTGCCGATGAAGGCCTCGGTGGTGTTGAGAACGTCGGTCAACGCAATCGCCGCGCCCGCCGCGACCTTACCGCCCGACTCGATCGCACCGGTGACTTCAACGGCCAGGATGTCGGCATGCGCGATGACGTCGATGTTGCCGCCGCTGTCGAGCACCGCACGGTCTTCGACCCAGGCACGCGTGGTGTGCTTCGAGTCGTAGTTCATGAACGAGCCGGTGATGCCGATCTTCTCGGCGACACCGCCCGACTGCGCGATGGCGATCAGCAGGTCGTGGTTGTCGGCGCGCACCGTGATGCCGCCGGCGCCGGCCTTGACCTTCGCGCCGTCCTCGATCCAGGCCTCTGCGGTGCCGGTGTAGTTGACGCCCAGGTAGGTGCCGCCGATCGCGTTCTGGCCCTTGTTGCCGGCCGCGCCCGGCTTGCCGGCAACGCTCTTGAGCAGCGACAGCGGCGAGGTCATGCCAGCGATGTGGATCGATTCGACGCTCGCCTTGGCCAGCACGGCAACGCCTTGCGTGGCCAGCGCGAGCAGCGCCGGATCCTGGTTGACCAGCGCGCCTTGGCCGAGATGCG
>JANMHY010000722.1:0-1974 GCA_031375525.1 Burkholderiales bacterium | reverse complement strand
CGACGTACGAGCCGCCGGTGGCGCCGGTACCGCCGGTCTCGACGCCGCCGCCGCAGGCCGCGAGCAGCAGCGTCACGGCGCCAGCGCGCAAGAAGTCGAAGAGGCGATGAGTCGGTGTTGTCATGATGCGGCTTTCCCGGAAGTATTTTTGCGTGCGCGCCGCGGCGGGTTGGACCGTGGCGCATCCTGCACCGGCGTTGGCGCCGGCGCGGTATCGAAAGCGTAAAGACCGAAACGCACGCGGTGCGTGTTCGGATCATCTGTGTCGGTGCGCGCGGCGTCCTGTTCGATCAGGCGCTCGAGCAGCGGCACCAACTCGTCGGTCATGCGCTGCCAATGCGCTTGCAGCAGCGGCCGCACCTGCGCCACCGAAGATGCGCTCAAGCCTTCGGCCGCGATGGCCTGCTCGGCATGCGCCGGCTCGCGGCCGAGCAGGTTGGCGACGGCGCCGGCGAGGTGATCGCCGACGTTCGCACCCATCCACTGCGCCATGCGCTCGGCGTCGCCGCGCGGCACGAAGTTGTCCTTCGCCAGGGCCACGGTGTCGCGCGCCGTGTCGTGCGTGGCCAGTTTCAGGCGCAATAGTTCTTCGAGCAACGCGCGCGGATGCACGTCGCGCGTGACCTCGTGGGCCAGCGACTCGAAGCTCGGCGGCGGACCGGTGCGCGGCAGCACGCGCGGTGCGCCGGCGCGCGTGCGGTACGCCGGCGTGGCCCGCCAATGCGCGAACACCATCGCTGCCGGCGAGCGCGCTGTTTCTGCCGGCTTGCCTGCGCGCGCAGCGGCATGCTGCTGGTCGAGCAGGCGGTTGACCTCGCGCCGATTAAGGCCCGTGGCCGCGCTGACGCGGCTGGCGCGCCGGTGCTCGGGCAGGCCGGGGTGCGCGGCATGCGCGCTGCTGACGAAGGCCGCGCGCAGCATCTCATCGACGACCCCGAACGGCACGCCTCGCGCCACGGCGAGCTGCGCCAACGGCGCGAGCAGACGCGCCAACGCGGCCTGCAAGGCCGCGTTGGTTGGGTCGTCGCCGGCGCGTTCGCTCATAGGCTCATGCTAGCTGCGCTCGCTCACTCGAACTCGATCCGGACCGCGTTCAACACGCTGCGGTCTTCGGACCACAGGCCCTTGACCTCGACAGCCTTGCCGTCGGCCAGAGTGGACGCGTCGCCGTCCTTCCACCCGGTGACATTGGCGTAGCTGACCTTGACTTCGCGCAGCATGAAGGTCTTGGTCGCGGTGTCGAGGCCGCTCACCGTGCCGTGCAACTCGACGCCACGGACCTCGTCGTCGCGGCGGTCGAGCACCTTGACGCGCGAGGCGATGATGCGCCCGGCGTCGGCGCGGCCCCGCACCTCGACCATCACGCCCTGCGCGACCGTACCTTCGACGCGTGCGCCGGCAGCCACTTCCACGGCCACGCCCTGCACTTCGAACTGTGTGGCCGAGGTGAAGGCGGTGACCAGGCCGCGGATGCGTGCGTCGCCGAAATCATCGACCCGGCGCACGCCGCTGCGCACACGCGTCGCCACCCACTGGCCGCCCACCTGCGCCGTCTGCAGACGCACGCGCACGCGTTGGCCATCAGCAAAGTTGGCCGGCAGCTCGGCAACGCCGGCGTAGTTGATGACGGCGTCGCCGATGTTGAAGGTCTTGGCCGCGGTGTTCAGGCGGCTGACGAAGCCGCGCAACCGGTACTCATTGGCGTTGTCTTCGAGCTCGATGCGCGTGGCGCTGTAGTGGCCGGTGGTGGCGTCGAACTGGGCGTGAATCTCGAGGATCTGGTTGACCTGGATCGCCGCGAAGCCGCCCACCAGCAACGGGTCGAACACGGTTTCGGCGCGCACTTCGACAGTCTGGTCGAGCAGGCGGAAGGTCTGCGCCGTCGGGTCGATCGACGCCACCGGCCCCTTCAACTCGCTGCCGAAGCGGATGCGCAGCGCCGTGCCGCGGCTGGTGCTGTCGTCGATCGACGAC
>JANMHY010000630.1:0-3126 GCA_031375525.1 Burkholderiales bacterium | reverse complement strand
GCTCATGGGACTTCTCGGTTTGTGCTTTCGCGGCAGGGTAATCGGCATTCTAGGTCGCGGCCTTGCCCCGTCCTGACGAGGGACGCCGACCGATCACAAACCCCAAGCAGGGCGCCAGAGACCATCAGTTAGCATCCGCGCGCTGTCAAATTCTTGCAAGGCGCGGCCCTTCCGGTCCCCCTTGCGCACCCGACCTAAAGATATCGAACGACGAAGGAGCCCCCTCCATGACGACCTCCATGGCGCTGTATACCGCCCTGGCCTGCGGATTGGCCGCAGTGATCTACGGCTTCTTGCAACGAAGCTGGATCCTGGCCCAGGACGCCGGCAACGCCCGCATGCAGGAAATCTCCGGCGCCATCCAGCAAGGTGCTGCCGCTTACCTGGCGCGCCAGTACCGCACCATCGCCATCGTGGGTGCCGTGCTGGCAGTGCTGATCTTCGTCTTCCTGGACAACAAGACGGCCATCGGCTTTGTGCTCGGCGCCGTGCTGTCCGGCGCCTGCGGCTTCATCGGCATGAACATCTCCGTTCGCGCCAACGTGCGCACCGCACAGGCTGCCACCAAGGGCATCGGCCCGGCGCTGGATGTCGCCTTCAAGGGCGGCGCCATCACCGGCATGCTGGTGGTGGGCCTGGGCCTCATCGGCGTGGTGCTGTTCTTCTGGTGGACCACCGGCGCGGTCATGCCGACCGGCGACACCACGCTGTCGCAAGTGCTCAAGCCGATGCTGGGTTTTGCCTTCGGCTCGTCGCTGATCTCCATCTTCGCGCGCCTGGGCGGCGGCATCTTCACCAAGGGCGCTGACGTCGGCGCCGACCTGGTGGGCAAGGTCGAGGCCGGCATCCCCGAGGACGACCCGCGTAACCCGGCCGTGATCGCCGACAACGTGGGCGACAACGTCGGCGACTGCGCCGGCATGGCCGCCGACCTGTTCGAGACCTACGCCGTGACGCTGATCGCCACCATGGCGCTGGGCGCCATCATGGTCGTCAGCGCGCCGATGGCCGGCGTGATCTACCCGCTGGTGCTGGGCGGCGTGTCGATCATCGCGTCCATCATCGGCTGCTACTTCGTCAAGGCCAGCCCGGGCATGGTCAACGTCATGCCGGCGCTGTACCGCGGCCTGGCGGTGGCCGGAGTCCTGTTCCTGTTCGCCTTCTACTTCGTGACCACGGCCGTATTCCCCGAGCCGATCACGTTGACCGGCGGCAAGACGGCCAGTGCGATGGGCCTGTTCGGCGCCTGCTTCGTGGGCTTGGCGTTGACGGCCGCGCCGATGGCCGCGGTGATCTACCCGCTCGTTCTCGGCGGCGTGTCGATCATCGCTTCGATCATCGGCTGCAGTTTTGTCAAAGCCAGCCCCGGCATGAAGAACGTGATGCCGGCGCTGTACAAGGGCCTCGCGGTCGCGGGTGTGCTGTCGCTGATCGCGTTCTACTTCGTCACCATCGCGGTGATGCCGGCCGATGCCCTCGGCGCCGGCACGCACATGAAGCTGTTCGGCGCCTGCGCTGTCGGCCTCGTGCTGACCGCGGCGATGGTCTGGATCACCGAGTACTACACCGGCACACAGTACAAGCCGGTGCAGCACATCGCGCAAGCCTCGACCACGGGCCACGGCACCAACATCATCGCCGGCCTGGGCGTGTCGATGCGCTCGACGGCGTGGCCGGTGCTGTTCGTCTGCGTCGCCATCCTGGTCTCGTACAACCTCGCCGGCCTCTACGGCATTGCGGTGGCCGCAACCTCGATGTTGAGCATGGCCGGTATCGTCGTCGCCCTCGACGCTTACGGCCCGATCACCGACAACGCCGGCGGCATCGCCGAAATGGCCGAGCTGCCGAAGAGCGTGCGCGACGTGACGGACCCGCTCGACGCCGTCGGCAACACCACCAAGGCCGTGACCAAAGGCTACGCGATCGGCTCGGCCGGACTCGCCGCCCTCGTGCTGTTCGCCGACTACACGCACTCGCTCGAAGGCCGCGGCATGAGCGTGAGCTTCGACTTGAGCGACCCGAAGGTCATCGTCGGTTTGTTCATCGGCGGCCTGATTCCGTACCTCTTCGGCGCGATGGCGATGGAAGCCGTCGGCCGCGCCGCCGGCTCGGTGGTGGTCGAAGTGCGGCGCCAGTTTGCGGACGGCCAGATCATGGCCGGCAAGCGCAAGCCCGACTACAGCGCGGCTGTTGACATGCTGACCACGGCGGCGATCAAGGAAATGATCATCCCGTCGCTGCTGCCGGTCGTCGTGCCGATCGTCGTCGGCCTGACCCTCGGCGCCGCCGCGCTCGGCGGCCTGCTGATGGGCACCATCGTCACCGGCCTGTTCGTCGCCATCTCCATGTGCACGGGCGGCGGCGCCTGGGACAACGCCAAGAAGTACATCGAAGACGGCCACCACGGCGGCAAGGGCAGCGAAGCGCACAAGGCTGCGGTCACCGGCGACACGGTGGGCGATCCGTACAAGGACACGGCCGGCCCGGCGGTGAACCCGCTGATCAAGATCATCAACATCGTCGCGCTGTTGATCGTGCCGCTGCTGCCGACCGGCGTGGCGACGAAGGCGGTGACCTCGCCTGCCGCGCCAGTCGCAACGGTTGCGCCCGTGGTGACGGCAACCCCGGTACCGGTAGCAACCACGCTGGCAACGGCCCCCGCAGCGGTGGTCGTAGCCGCGACGGCGGCGGCGCCGGCTCAAGCCAAGTTCTTCTTCGACGTGGCCAAGGCCGACCTGCCGGCCAACGCAGCCGCAGATATCGCCAAGCTCGCCGCCGCAGCGAAGGCCGGCAGCGGCAAACTCGTCATCAGCGGTTTCCACGACGCCAGCGGCGACCCGGCGAAAAACGCCGAGCTGGCCAAGCAGCGCGCGTTTGCCGTGCGCGACGCACTCAAGGCCGCAGGGGTGGCCGAAGACCGCATCGAAACCAAGAAGCCCGAGCAGATCAACGCCGGCAACGCCGACGATGCGCGGCGGGTCGAGGTCAAGCTGATGTAATTCGCACCGCGTTGCGTGACACTCCAAGGGCCGGTGCGAACCGGCCTTTTTTCTTTTTCGGGATCAACATGGCACCCCCACGCTCACTTCGTTCGCTGCCCCCCGAGGGGGCGCAGTCCCCCTTTGG
>JANMHY010000608.1:0-3065 GCA_031375525.1 Burkholderiales bacterium | reverse complement strand
CGCGTGAGCGCCGCCGCGTCGTCGGCCGCGCCATCGCCATCGTCTTTCAGGACGCGCTGGCCAGCCTCGACCCGGCCTACACCGTCGGCTTTCAGATCGGCGAGGTGCTGGCCGTGCAGCTCGGCCTGCGCGGCGACGAACAGCATCGTCGCGTCATCGAACTTCTCGACCAGGTCGAGATGCCCGACGCAAAGCACCGCGCGCAGGCCTACCCGCACCAGCTCTCCGGCGGCATGAACCAGCGAGTCGGCATCGCCATCGCACTCGGCGCCAACCAGCGCCTGCTGATTGCCGACGAGCCGACGACCGCGCTCGACGTCACCGTGCAGGCGCAGATCATGGCGCTGCTGGCGCGCCTGCAGGCCGAGCGGCAGATGGCGCTGGTGCTGATCACGCACGACCTCGCGCTCGTCGCGCAGCAGGCGCAGCGTGTGGCGGTGATGTATGCCGGCCAGGTGGTGGAGACGGCCGCCGTGAACAAACTCTTCGACGCGCCGCGCCACCCGTACACCGCCGCGTTGTTGGCCGCATTGCCCGAACACAACAAGGGCGCGCGCCGGCTCGACGCGCTCGGCGGCGTCGTGCCCGGCCGCTTCGACCGCCCGCGCGGCTGCCTGTTCTCGCCGCGCTGCGAATGCGTGCAGTCGCGGTGCAAGAGCGAGCGGCCGGCGCTGCACAACGGCGTGCGTTGCTTTTTCCCGCTGGACAAATGACCCCGCTCTTGCAAGCCACCGACCTGGCGCGCCACTACAGCGCGCGCCGCGGCTGGCTGCGGCCGGCGCAGACGGTGCGCGCTCTCGACGGCGTGTCATTCACGCTCGACGCAAAACGCACGCTGGCCGTCGTCGGCGAATCGGGTTGCGGCAAATCGACGCTGGCGCGGCAGTTGGTGATGATCGAGCGGCCGACGCGTGGCACGCTCGCCATCGGCGGCAGCGATGTGGCACAGGCCGACAAGGCGACGCTCGCCGCGATGCGCCCGCGCGTGCAGATGGTCTTCCAGAACCCGCAGGCGTCGCTGAACCCGCGGCAGACGATTGCCGCCACGCTCGCCGAGCCGCTGAAACTCAACACGGCATCGACCACGAGCGAACGCCATGAGCGCATCGCTGCGATGGCGGCGCGTGTCGGCCTGAAACCCGAGCACTTGGGCCGCTATCCGCACATGTTCTCCGGCGGCCAGCGCCAGCGCATCGCGATCGCGCGGGCGATGATGCTGCGGCCGCCCATCGTCGTCGCCGACGAGCCCACGTCGGCGCTCGACGTGTCGATCCAGGCGCAGATCCTCAATCTCTTCATGGATCTGCAAGACGAGTACGGCACCGCCTTCGTCTTCATCTCGCACAACCTCGCCGTGGTCGAGCATGTGGCGCACGACGTGCTCGTCATGTACTTCGGCCGCGTCGTCGAGAGCGGCCCCAAGGATCGCGTGTTTGCGCAGCCGCTGCACCCGTACACGCTGGCCCTGATGAGCGCCACGCCCGCGCTGCGCTTGGCCGACCGCCGCCAGCGCATCCTGATCCACGGCGAGCCGCCGAGCCCGCTCGCACCGCCGCCCGGCTGCGCCTTCGCGTCGCGCTGCCCGCTGGCCGAAGCGCGCTGCCGCAGCGAAGCGCCGCTGTTGCGCGACCTTGGGGATCGGCAAGTGGCCTGTCATCTGGTCTGATCGCGGCATGAATCACGACCAGCTCGCCAACACGCTGCTCGCGGCAGTGCGAGCGCAGCGTTTCGAGCTCACGCCCGACGCCATGCGCGACGGCTTGCCGCTGGCGCATTTCCCGAGCCTCGATCTGGCGCTCGTTGCCTTCCCGCGCCAGGCGCCGCCGGTGTGGGCCAACGTGCTGTTCTCGCGCGAGCACCCGCAAGGCGTCATCGCCGACATCGGCAGCGACGGCGGGCCGGTGCGCAACATCCACTTCGAAGCCGATGTGCGCGACGATCAGCAGCGCTCCATCGCCTGGTGGCCCGACGCCGATTGGCAGCGCCTGCACTTTCCGCCGCTGTGGGGCCGCGGGCCGCTGCGCTTCGTCGCGCCGTACCCGGCCTCGCTGGCCAAGCTGATGGTGGCCGTCGGCGTGGCGCGCTGGGTGGATCAGCACGGTGCGTCGTGGGACGACCCACTCGAGTACGCCGGTGCGGTGCACAGCATCGCGCAGCACGGGGAAGACATGATCACCGTCAGCGGCAACAACTCGACCTCGGCGCTGGTGGCGATGCTGCACCGCTGCGGCATGCTCGGCACGGCGGGCGACAGGCTGCACGACGCCTTCGCGCTCTACGGCCTGCCGACGCTGCGCTTCGAGAACACGCGGCCCGACGGCGGCTGGGGCAATGCCGCGGGCGCCGGCGTCGGCCAGTTGCAGATGACGGCGTGGGACACGGCGCGCCTGCTCTGGCTGCTCGATGCCGATGCGCCTGCAGCGCCCTGGCTCGCCCCCGGCACGCCGCCGCTGCTGTCGCGCGACAGCCAACGCCAGTTGCGCCAATGGCTCGAAGCGCAGGCGTTGCATGAAGTGCTGTCGTCGACCGCGCTGGCCGGCGAGCCCGGCTGGGTGGCCGGCCTGCCGGCGCAACTGCCGCCGCGCTGGATCGACGGCGACGGCGCGGTCGTTGCCGGCGGCTACCGCTTCGCCGGCGACGTGCGCCACGCCTCGGGCATGGCGACGCTGCGCTTCGCGCACAAGACCGGCACGACGGAGAACTACGCGTCGGACGCCGGCATCGTGCGCGGCGTCGCACCGCACCGACGCTGCCACTACCTGCTCGCGCTGACCAGCAACCTCGGCACACGCTACGCGCCGACGGCGAACTGCGCGACGACGTGGCGCGTCCCGGCGCTCGGCCGCACGATCGATGCCGCCTTGATGCCTTGGTTGGGTTGATGCAGCCCCTGTGCCGGGCGATCTCGCCGGCATGATCGCGCGTGGCAGCGCCAACAAATTTCAACGGGCCTGCATCCGTCCCGAAGCCGCACCAGTAGTACCGAGCCTGGACACGTCGATCGTCCTGTCCCTGATCGGCAACCCAAGGCTAGTCCACTGAATCATCGAAATGGGCGGTGAGGG
>JANMHY010000603.1:0-4882 GCA_031375525.1 Burkholderiales bacterium | reverse complement strand
CCGGCGGCGAGCAACAGATGCTCACACTCTGCCGCACGCTGATGGGCGACCCGGAGCTGATCATGATCGACGAGCCGACCGAAGGCCTGGCGCCGAAGATCGTCGAACTGGTCGCCGGCTACCTGCGTGAGTTGAAGCGCCGCGGCATGTCGGTGCTGCTGGTCGAGCAGAAGCTCACCATCGCCCTCGAAGTCGCCGACCGCTGCCTGGTCATGGGCCACGGCCAGATCGTCTTTGCCGGCACGCCGGCCGAGTTGCGTGCTGATGCGTCCGTGCGCAAGGAGTGGCTGGAGGTTTGACTGCCCTGGCCCCTGTGCGAGCGCACGCCGTCCAAGGGGAAAAAAGCCCCCACGGATTGGCGGCAGGCTCACGCTATGAGCCTGTCCACCGCCATGATCTGCGCACTGGCCAACCCGCATTGACCCGGCTGACACTCAATGAACGCCTTCTGGAACTACTGGGGCAAAGCCCGTCCGATCGACGGTTCGGCCGCGGCGTTTCACTTGCTGCCGTACCACTGCCTGGATGTGGCTGCGGTTGGTGCTGCCTACCTGGAGGGCGCGCCCGGTCTGCGCCGTTGGTTGACCGGCACGCTAGGGGCAGCCTGCGAGCACGACTTGGTGGCCTGGATTTCATTCTGGCTTTGCCTGCACGACCTCGGTAAGTACTCCGAAGCGTTCCAGGGCCATCGTCCCGATGTGTTCCAGCGCATGCGCGGGCGAGCCCCGACCATGAGCTACACCATGCGGCACGACACGCTGGGCCGTGTCGCGTGGACTGAACTGCTCGAACAAATCGCCATCGATGACGAGTGGCTCGGCCCGTTGACCGAAGACCATGACCGCGGCCTGCGAGCCTGGGTCCGTGCCGTGACCGGGCATCACGGTCAGCCGCCAAAGTCCGACCCCATCCGGCTCGAGCACCACTTCGACAAGGATGACAGCGCAGCCATCTTGGCGTTCGTGCGTGAAGTCAAGTCATTGACGCTCGGCGATGCGCAGCCGCTGCTGCCCACCCAGCTCGATGCCGATGCCTTTTGCGACGCGAGCGAGCGGCTGTCGTGGTGGATCGCCGGTCTGGCCGTGCTGGCCGACTGGATCGGTTCGAATACCGAATACTTCTCCTACCGCGACCAGCCGCCCGCCGATGGCCGGCTCGAAGACTACTGGGTGCACGCAAAAAGTTGCGCGCAGCGGGCCCTCGCTGCGACCGGTGTGCTGCCGGCACTTTCGCCGAGCCAGGCTGGCCTGACCACGCTCTTTCCGAAGCTGTCCAAGCCGTCGCCCCTGCAAGCCTGGGCCAACGACTACCTACTACCGACTGAGCCGGCCCTCGTCATGCTCGAAGACGTCACCGGCGCCGGCAAGACTGAAGCCGCAGTGATGCTGGCGCATCGCCTGATGAGCAGCGGCCTGGCCGATGGCTTCTTCATCGGTCTGCCGACGATGGCCACCGCCAATGCGATGTACGGCCGCATCGCCGATGTATTCGAGCGTCTGTTCCGTCATGACGCGAGCCTTGCGCTGGCGCACGGGCAGAGCTTCCTGGTCGAGGCCTTTGCCAAGACAGTGCTGCGCGCCGGGCCGGCCGAAGGCGATGCGGCGCAGCACGACGAAACCGCGACCGCGCGCTGCACCGCGTGGCTGGCCGACCACAACAAGCGCGCGCTGATTGCCGCTGCCGGCGTGGGCACCATCGACCAGGCGATGCTCGGCGTGCTGCACAGCAAGCACCAATCGCTGCGCCTGCTCGGCCTCTTTCGCAAGGTTCTGATCGTCGATGAAGTGCATGCCTGCGACCCCTACATGCAACGCGTGCTCGAGTCCTTGCTCGAGTTCCATGGCTATTCAGGCGGATTCGCCATTTTGCTGTCGGCCACGTTGCCGCAGGCAATGAAGCAATCGCTGCTCGGAGCCTATGCGCGCGGACGCCGGCTGGCGCTGGGTGAGCGGGCCGCGCCGCCGCCGCGCATCGAGGCGAGCGACTTTCCGCTGGCGACCGCCTGGCACTCGGGCCTCGGAGCACGCGCAAGCGAACAAGCGCTGGCCTCCCGCCCCGAGGTCTGCCGCAGCGTCGCGTTGCGGTACGAGAGCGATCGGCAAGTCGTCATTGACATGATCGAAGCCGCGCTTGCGCAAGGCCGCTGCGTCTGCTGGATGCGCAACACCGTTGCCAATGCGCTCGACAGGGCAAGCACGCCGGCTCTGCCAAGCACAGCGTTGTTCGGCATGACGTGGTAATGGATGCCAAGAAGCGCCTGCTCGCCGAGCGCGGATTTATCCATTGGCGCGATTGGAGCGGCGCCGACAAGCCATCTTTGTACGAGTTGGCGCGCCAGTCGTGCGGCCGGTGGTTGATCGACGGCGGTGACGCACGAGGGTTTGCGGTGGACGAAAGACATTTGAGCGTCGACGCCTACACCCAGCACCAAGGCAAGGACGAGAAGCTGCGCTTCAGCAGCGTGGACTTCGCCGGCGAGCTGACAGTGACGGATGCAGACAGGTTTGGCACCGCACTCAGGCAAGGAATCGGCCACGCCAAAGCCTTCGGCTGCGGCTTGCTGCTCGTGCGTCGCGTCGGTTAACCTTTGCGGTATTCACCGACCTTGGCGGAGCCGACCATGCCCACCCTTACCTCCGAAGAACTTGAACTTCAGCCGAGGCGTTTGCTCGACGACGCGAAGCAGGGCACGTCCGATATCGTTACCGTGCATGGCGAGCCGGTGATGCTTACCCTGCCGCTGGGCCAGACTGGCGGGTCGAGCGCGGAACGGCTCGAGTTGGCCGTAACGCTCTATGAGCGCGATGTGCTGAGCCTGGGGCTGGCCGCCAAGGCCGCCGGCTTGTCTTACGGTCAGATGATCGACGAGCTGGGCCGCCGCCAGATACCCGTGGTGCGCTACAGCGTTGAGGATCTCGATCGCGAACTCGCCGATGTCCGCACCCTTGCTGGTAGCCGATAGCGGGCCGCTGATCGCGCTCGCCCGGCTTGATCTGCTGGCCGTTCCCGCGCGTCTGTTTGGCGAGTTGCTGGTAACAGCCACCGTGTGGCGCGAGGTCACTCGCGAACCCCGCGCGGCAGACCATGCGGCGCTGTCTGCCGCGTTTGATGGTGGGCTGCTGATGGTGGTGGACGACCCAACGCACATTCCAGCTTCACTGGCCGAGGCGCAACTCGACGACGGCGAGCGTTCTGCCCTGGCTCTCGCGCTATTGCGCAAGGCCGTGGTGTTGGTGGATGAGCGCCGCGGTCGCGCCTGCGCGGCCGAGCTGGGCTTGCCGGTGCTCGGCACATTGGGCTTGCTGATTCGGGCGCGTGAGCAAGGTCTGGTCGACCTTGTGCGCCCCTTGACCGACGCATTGCTTGCCAGCGGCTACTTCCTGGCGCGTCCGTTGGTTGATCGTGCGTTGGCATCGATCGGCGAGTAGCTGGCGTCATGCCGTCAGGCCTGCTGCCCCCGCTCAAACCCATCCCGATCAAGGAGCGGGTCTCGGTCATCTTTGTCGAACGCGGCGAGATCGATGTGCTCGACGGCGCCTTCGTGGTGATCGACGCAACCGGCATCCGCACCCACATCCCGATTGGCGGCGTGGCCTGCATCATGCTCGAGCCCGGCACGCGCCTGTCGCACCGCGCGGCCGCGCTGGCGGCGCGCGTGGGCACGCTGCTGGTGTGGGTGGGCGAGGCCGGAGTGCGCTTGTACTCGGCGGGGCAACCGGGCGGTGCGCGATCGGACCGCTTGCTCTACCAGGCCAAGTTGGCGCTCGACGAGAACCTGCGGCTGAAGGTGGTGCGCAAGATGTACGCGCTGCGCTTCGGCGAAGAGCCGCCCGCGCGGCGCAGCGTGGAGCAGTTGCGCGGCATCGAAGGCGCGCGGGTGCGGCGCAGCTACCAGTTGCTGGCGCAGCAGTTCGGTGTGAAGTGGTCGGGCCGCGACTACGACGCCGAAAGCTGGGATGCTGCTGATCTGCCCAACCGCTGCTTGTCATCGGCCACCTCCTGCCTGTACGGCGTGACTGAAGCCGCCGTGTTGGCCGCGGGCTACGCACCGGCGGTGGGCTTCATCCACACCGGCAAGCCGCTCTCGTTCGTTTACGACATCGCCGACCTCTACAAGTTCGAGACGGTGGTGCCGGTAGCCTTCAAGGTGGCCGCATCGAACCCGGCCGGCAACCCCGAGCGCGCGGTTCGGCTGGGCTGCCGCGACATGTTTCGACAGACGCGCTTGCTCGAGCGGATCATCCCGGACATTGAACAGGTGCTGGCCGCTGGCGAGATTGCGCCACCCGACGCGCCGGCCGACGCGGTTGGCCCCGCGATCGCGAACCCGGAGAGCCTTGGCGATGCTGGTCATCGTGCTTGAGAACGCGCCACCGCGCCTGCGCGGGCGCATGGCGGTGTGGCTGCTCGAGGTGCGCGCCGGGGTGTATGTCGGCAACTACACGAGGCGCGTGCGCGAGCACATCTGGACGCAGGTGGAAGAAGGCATCGAGGATGGCAATGCCGTGATGGTCTGGCGCAGCACGGCCGAGGCCGGGTTCGAATTCGTGACGCTGGGCGCCAATCGCCGTATGCCTGTCGATTTCGACGGCGTACAACTGGTGAGTTTTCACCCGGACGCCGGCACGTAAGCTCTTTGACAATTCGATCTGATCTTGAACGAGTTCGCCGGTAGAACTTGAAGCGGCGAAATTCGCGTGGCGAATCAACGAGATAGGATTGGTATGTTCCCCACGCACGTGGGGATGAACCGCTCTGCAGTTGCCTGTCGCTCGCGGCCAGCCGATGTTCCCCACGCACGTGGGGATGAACCGCCATCGACGTTCTGCGCCGCCTCGGCCTCGGCATGTTCCCCACGCACGTGGGGATGAACCGAGCGGCG
>JANMHY010000592.1:0-2264 GCA_031375525.1 Burkholderiales bacterium | reverse complement strand
CGTGCGATATCGACGCAGCGCTGGGCGTCGCTGCCGCCGACGAACAGCGCAAAGCCGGCGCCCATGTTGAAGGTCGAATAGGCCTCTTGCGCATCGTGCCCAGCGTGCTGTGTGATGAAGGCAAGCACCGGCGGCACCGGCGGCACCTGGGTGATGCGGTAGGTCAACGCCTTCGGATGGCGCAGCAGCTTGCGCCAGCCGTGGCCGGTGATGTTGGCGCTGTAGTGCGGCGTGATGCCGGCTTTCCACAGCGCTTCGGTCACCGGCGAATACAGCATGGTGGGTGCCAGCAGCGCATCGCCGTAGCGTGTGCCCTGCGCGTCGATCGGTGTCAGCCAGCCTTGCGGCAGGCGCTCGGCGAGCTTGCGCGCCAGGCTGACGCCGTTGGCATGGATGCCCGTTGACGCCAGCATGACGATGGCATCACCCTCGGCCAGCGCATCGCCGACCGACAACCGCTGTTTCGGGTTGACGATGCCGGTGCAACTGGCAGCGAGGTCGATGCGGCCGGCCTCGACGATGCCGGCCAGCGCGGGGGTTTCGCCGCCGCCCCAGGCGACGCCGCAGACCTCGCAGGCGCGCTTCCAGCCTTCGACCAGTGCCAGCGAGCGCGCCGCATCGCCGAACCAACCGCTGCCGCCGGCCGCCCAATAGGCTTGCACGACCAGCGGCGTCGCGCCGACGGTGATGAGGTCGTTGACCGCCATGGCGATCGTGTCTTGCGCGATCGCCGCGTAGTGGCTCCGGCCGGTGAGGTGGGCCATCTCGTCGGCCACCAGCGCCTTGGTGCCGAGGCACTCGACGATGCTGGCCAGGTAGAACGGACCGACATCGACCACGTAAGCCGACTCGCCGCGCGAGGCCTGCACTTCACTGAAGCCGTGCCGCGCGAGTTGCGCTGCGGTCGATGCCGCGGCGCGTTGCGCAGCGACTTTCAGCGGGTCGATCTTGTCGTAATCGACGCCGGCTTGTTCATAGGTCAACCCAGTCATGGCGCGGGATTATCGGTCAGGGTGCTGCAGCGCTCGCCTCTAGAATCAATCGCATGAGCTATGTCGTGCTCGCGCGCAAATACCGCCCGCGGCGATTCTCCGAAATGGTCGGTCAGGCGGCGGTCGTCACCGCGCTGACGCATGCGCTGGAGCAGAACCGCCTGCACCACGCCTACCTGTTCACCGGTACGCGAGGCATCGGCAAGACCACCGTCTCGCGCATCCTCGCCAAGAGCCTGAACTGCACGGGGCCCGACGGCCAGGGCGGCATCACCGCGTCGCCGTGCGGCGTCTGCACGGCCTGCACCGAGATCGACGCCGACCGCTATATCGACTACATCGAGCTCGATGCGGCCAGCAACCGCGGCATCGACGAGATCCGCGATCTGCTCGAACGCGCAGCCTACAAGCCGAGCGTCGGCCGCTTCAAGATCTTCATGATCGACGAAGCGCACCAGCTCACCAAAGACTCGTTCAACGCGCTGCTGAAGACGCTCGAAGAGCCGCCCGACTACCTGAAGTTCGTGCTGGCGACGACGGACCCGGAGAAGATGCTGCCCACCGTGCTGTCGCGCTGCCTGCAGTTCAACCTGCGGCCGATGGCGCCGGACACCGTGGCCGAGCATCTGCAGCATGTGCTCGAGGCCGAGCATGTAGCCTTCGACGAGGCTTCGATCCGCCTGCTGGCGCGCGCGGCGCGCGGCTCGATGCGCGATGCGCTGTCGCTGACCGACCAGGCGATTGCGTATGCCGGTGGCGCTCTGAACGCCGACGCCGTGCGGGCGATGCTCGGCAGCGTCGATCGCAGCCATGCCGAACGCTTCGTGCGCGCGCTGGCGGCGCGCGACGGGCGCGCCGTGCTGGCGGGGGTCGATGCGTTGCGCGAGCACGGTTTGTCGGCCGCCGGCACGCTCGAAGAACTGACCGCCCTGTTGCAGCAGATGGCGATCGAACAGGCCGTGCCCGGCGCGCTGCCCGAGACCGACCCCGACACGCCGCTGACGCGCGAGTTGTCGGCGCTGTTGCCGGCGGATGAGACACAGCTGCTCTACAGCTTCGCGCTGCACGGCCGCCAGGAGCTGACGCTGGCGCCGGACGCGTACGCCGGCTTGTCGATGGTGCTGCTGCGCTTGCTGGCATTTGCGCCGGCGGCCAGCGGCGGCGCGCCGTCGAAGATGTCGCCGCCCGCGGCTGCCGCGCCAGCGCCGAGGCCGGCCCCCGCCAGCGCCGCGCTGGCCAAGGCGACGCCGCGAACCACCTATGCGCCACCCG
>JANMHY010000548.1:0-4058 GCA_031375525.1 Burkholderiales bacterium | reverse complement strand
CGGCACACCGGGTAGCGCGTGTGCTGGTGCTCGGCCATGCGCAGCAGCGTGTCGGCCAGCGGCGCATTGGCGTCGAGCCACGTGATCTCGGCGCGCGGGATCATCATCGAGCCGACCTGGCGCTCGTCGAGGCGAAAGACGTTGCGCACCATGGTGTGCTCTTGCTGCTCGATGACGCCGGCATCGACGCCCTCTTCCAGGCTGGCCGCGATTTCCTCTTCGGTGACGCTGCGGTTGGTGTCGCCCTTGATGCCGAGCACGCGCAGCATGGCTTCGGTGCACATCGACAGCAGGGCGACGAACGGCCGCGTGGCGGTGGACAGCCAGTTCATCGGCGTGGCGACGAGGCGCGCCACGGTTTCCGGGTAGAGCTGGCCGACGCGCTTGGGCACCAGCTCGCCGAAGATGATGGTCAGGAAGGTGATGATCATCACCACCAGCGCCGTCGCCGTCACCGCCGCGCCTTTTGCCGGCAGCGCGGGAAAGGTTTGCGTGAGCCAGTTGGCCAGCGGCTCGGAGAACGCCGCTTCGCCGACGATGCCGTTCATGACGCCGATCGACGTGATGCCGATCTGCACCGTGGACAGAAACTTGGTCGGCTTGTCGTGCAGCTCGATCGCCGTTTGCGCACCGCGCTCGCCGGCCTCGACCATGACCTGCAGCCGCGCCTTGCGGCTGGCGGTGAGCGCCATCTCCGACATGGCGAAGACACCGTTGAGCAGGATCAGGAAAACGAGAAGCGCGACGTCCATGCCCAGAGCGGGGGTAGAAGGCCGCGCAGCGTAGCAGAATGAAGGCGTGCACTACCTCATCGGCGACCTGCAAGGCTGCTGCGACGCCTTCGACCGGCTGCTCGCCGAGATCGGCTTTTCGCCATCGCGCGACAGCCTCACCGTGCTCGGCGATCTGGTCAATCGCGGGCCGCAGTCGCTGGCCGTGCTGCGGCGCGTGCGCGGCCTCGGTGCGTCGGCCGAGGCGCTGCTCGGCAATCATGACCTGCATTTGCTCGCCGTCGCACATGGCGTGCGGCCCGCGCATGCCACCGACACGTTGGGCGAGATCCTCGATGCACCCGACCGAGACGCCTGGCTCGAATGGCTGCGCGCGCGCCCGCTGGCGCTCGAACGGCACGGCTGGCTGTGCGTGCATGCCGGCGTCAATCCGGCGTGGACATCCTTTCAAACGCTCGCCTTGGCCGCCGAAGTCGAAGCGCTGCTGCGCGGTCCCGACCTCGCGTCGTTCCTGCCGCGGATGTACGGCAACGAACCGGCGCGTTGGTCCGACACGCTGCAAGGCGCCGACCGCTGGCGGCATGTCATCAACGTGCTGACACGCATCCGCTTCGTGCACACCGACGACGGCGCACTCGACTTCAAGCTGAAGGAAAGCGCGGCTGCCGCGCCGCCCGGCCTGGTGCCGTGGTTCGACGCGCCGCAACGTGCGAGCGCAGGCACACCGATCGCCTTCGGCCACTGGTCCACGCTCGGCCTCATCAACCGCGCAGACCTGCTGGCGCTCGACACCGGCTGCGTCTGGGGCGGATCGCTGACTGCCGTGCGCGTCGATGGCGGACGGCGCGAAATCGCGCAGGTGCGGTGCGAGCCGGTGTAGCCAGCGCCTTGGTCGATCACGGTGGCCGCCGACGTGGCCAGGCCGCGACAGGTTAAGTCGGTCTTAAGCGCGGCACGAGAACCATGGCGGATCGATCAACGCATGGCCGATCACTATGATCGATTCGCGCTCGCTGTTCGCGCGCCGCGCTGCACAGGTCGGACCAGGCGTCAAGGACAAGGCTGCTCTTCCCGATGCGAATCCTGCTCATCGAAGACGATGCCATGATTGGCAAGGCAGTGCACCGCGGGCTGGTGCAGGCCGGCTTCGCCGTCGATTGGGTCACCGACGGCCGCGCCGCAGAATTGTCGCTGGCCAATGGCATCTACGACCTCGCCATTCTCGACCTCGGCTTGCCGAAGAAAGACGGCCTGACCATCCTGGCGACCCTGCGCGGCATGGGCAACTCGATGCCGGTGTTGATCGCGTCGGCGCGCGACACGGTGCGTGACCGCATCGCCGGCCTGGAGGCAGGCGCCGACGACTACGTGCTCAAGCCCTTCGACCTCGATGAGCTGGTCGCCCGCGTGCGGGCGTTGCTGCGCCGGCGTGCCGGCAGCGGCTCGCCGCTGTTGCAGTTCGGCTCGCTCGCGCTCGACCCGGTGCGCAAGTCGGTGCTGCACGATGGCGTGGCGGTCGAGCTTTCGGCCAAGGAGTTCGCGGTGCTCGAAGCGCTGATGCAGCGGCCGGGCGCGGTGCTGTCGCGCGAACAACTCGAAGAGTCGGTGTACGGCTGGGGCGAGGAGGTGGGCAGCAATGCGATCGAGGTGCACCTGCACCACCTGCGCAAGAAGCTCGGCGCCAGCGTGATCAAGAACGTGCGGGGCGTGGGTTACCGCGTGACGGAAAGCTGATGCGCTCGATCGAGCGCACGCTGCTGGCCTGGGTCCTCGGCACCCTGACGCTGGGCTCGGTCCTGGTGGCGCTGGTCATCTACATGGTCACGTTCGACGAGATGAACGAGGTCTTCGATGCCGACCTGAAGAACGTCGCCGAAGCGGTGGGCAGCTATCACCACTCGGGCCTTGGCGCGGACGCTTTTCAGCCGCACATGCCGCAGCGCAGCGACGTGCCGGACGACGACGAGATCGTCACGGTCACGTGGACCCGGGCCCGGCACCGCGTCTATGCGTCCGACCCGCGCGTCAAGATGGCTTACATCGACGTCGAAGGCCTGTCGCGAACCCGGGTCGAGGGCGAGGAGTGGATCGTCTACACCAGCGTGCGCGACGATGGCGTGGCGCAGGCCGCGCAACGCGCGGCGGCGCGGCAGGAGATCGCCGGCGAGTCTGCCGCCAAGGTTCTTCCGCCGATGCTCGTGCTGGCGGTCGTCGTCGGCGGCCTGCTGGTGTTCGGCTTGCGGCGTGGCCTGCAGCCGCTGGACGCTGCGGCCAGGGATGTCGCCGCCCGCAGCGCGATGTCGCTCGAGCCGATCGAGGCCGCCGATCTGCCGCGCGAGATCACGCCGCTGGTGACATCGATCAACGGGCTGATCGGCCGCCTGGCTACCGCGTTTTCTGCGCAGCAGCGCTTCATGGCCGACGCCGCGCACGAGCTGCGCACGCCGGTGACGGCGCTGCGGCTGCAACTGCAGTTGCTGCGGCGTTCCACGGACGAGGCCTCGCGCGAGGAGGCGCTGGCCGAACTCGAGTCGGGCATCGCCCGCTCGCAGCGGCTGATCGAGCAGTTGCTGAATGTGGCGCGATCCGAGCCCGGGGGCGAGAGCACGCGCAAAGAGCCGGTCGAACTGGGCGGGCTCGTGCGCGCCGTGGTCGGCAAGCTGAGCATCCAAGCCGAACAGCGCGGCATCGATCTCGGTGCGGCGGGCCTGGCGGGCAGCGTCGTTCGCGGCGACAAAGAGCAGTTGACGGTGCTGCTCGACAACCTGGTCGAGAACGCATTGCGCTACACGCCCGCCGGTGGCGTGGTCGATGTGGAGGTCGGCACGCGTGACGACCGGGCGGAGCTGCGCGTCATCGACAACGGCCCCGGCATTCCCGAAGCCGAGCGTGAGCGCGTGTTCGATCGCTTCTTTCGCGGCGAGGACGCGTCCGCGCTCGCACGCGACAACGGCGGCAGCGGTCTCGGCCTGGCCATCGTGCGCGCGATCGCGCAGCGGCACGGCGCCAGCGTCAGCCTGCACACGCCGGCCTCGGGGTGCGGGCTCGAGGTCCGCGTCGGCTTCCCGGCGGGCTGATGTGCGGTGCGTGCGCGCTGGCTCAGACTGGCTGCACGCGTCGAGCGACGATCTGGCTCATCGGCATCAGCGTCACATCCGCGTCGCGCAACATCCGTGCGAACCCAGCGCTGGCGAGCACCTCGTATTCCGAAAGGCGCGCTTTGGCGATGGGGTCACCCTCGTGCAGGCGCAGGCCGGGATGGCACATCAGCAAGTCGGCGTCGGTGGCCGAGGCAATCCAGTAGGCCATCAAATGGCGGTACCGATC